>JBEGUE010000086.1:0-9895 GCA_041179045.1 Pseudomonadota bacterium | reverse complement strand
AAAACATCAAATCGCACGCCATCAAAGAATTCTCCAACAACTCTTGATCCTGCCGAAAATCTGGCTCGTGTCAGGGCTTGATGCTCCCAAACCCAGGCGGTATTGTCGCCCTCCCGCATTTGGTATTTCTTAAATGCATCGGCATTTGTCACTAAAAATCCGGCAGAACCATTGGGACGAAGACGGGTGTCGATTTCAAATAAGCTGCCAGCTGATGTATAGGCGGTTAACCAGTTAATCATCCGCTTGGCGAGTAGCGCATAAATTTCTTGGGCAGCAAAATCCGATTCTTCGGCTTGATATAAAAAAACCAAGTCTAAGTCGGAGGCATATCCCAACTCTTTACCACCCAACTTGCCATAAGAAATAACTGCGAATGGCGCACTCGTATCAAGCGGTAATGCAAACTTCTGGGCAACGCTGGGCCACACCCGCTCAAAAGTGGTCTGCAATATTAGATCTGCCAAAGCAGATAGGTGATCACTTACCTTCTCTACCGAAAGCTCTTGATCCATACCAATTCCCAAATCTGCGAGCAAGGTGATAAAGGTTTCAGTGTGATGGGTGATGCGCAAAATATCCATCGCCTGCTCTGAGCCATCACCATCTGCCATCACGTCATCAAGACGCATATCTAGGGTCGTTTTTACCTCTTGCCAATACTGCTCTGGATTTTCAATTAGCGCTTTCTCAGTGCGCGAATTCAGCAAGTAATCCAAGAGATGAGGATGTCGAGTTAAATACTGAGCACCCCATTGCGAGGTCTTGAGCAAAGCTAATATATTCAACAGTGCCCGAGGATATTCAGACAAGATGGATAAATAGGCACTGCGCCTTGCAACCGCTTCTAACAAATCAAAAAAACGTAGTAGGGTTTGATCTGCGCTAATCGCAATAGGCTGGTCTGCTTGCAAGCTCTCCGCAGCCTTGCGAATGAGATTGTTAAAAATGATTCTGCTTTTTTCTGGTAGCTGTCTTTGCTTAGAGCTATCAGCCCAAGCCAGCCAGCGGGCTGCAGACTCTGGGAACAGAGTGGCATCAGGCTCCCAACCTGCTGGCAAGGAGGTACTGTCTAAGCGTGCAGCATCATCGAGTACAAAGGCTTTTTCAAAATACTGAGCTACTGCCGTTTGGTGCTTGTCGAGCTCAGATAAAAAACGCGCTTGCTCTTGAATCTGATCAGGGCCGACCATGCTCGCTGCCAAACGAGTACGGGAGCCATCATCCTCGGGCAAGTAGTGTGTTTGCTGATCCTCCCAAACCTGAATCCGATGCTCTAGGCGACGTAAGTAAATGTAAGCCGCCTTTAAATCATCAGCCTCTTGGGCGGGCAAAATACCTTGCTGCTTTACCAACTCCAATACTTCTAGAGTCGGTCGAATTCGAAAGCGAGGATCGGTGCCACCCCGCATCAACTGAAACATTTGTGCCAAGAACTCAATTTCACGGATGCCGCCGCGACCCAACTTAATGTCTCTAGATCGACCATGATGATTCGAGGAACGCTTCTCGGCCTCATGCTGTATCTGCCTGTGCAATTCACGGATGGACGCAATTACGCCGTAATCAAGATGGCGACGATATACGAAGGGGCGAATCAATTGATCGAGTTCACGCTCGCAATAGGCAAAAGAGGGAGAGTCAGGTAAAGGTGAGATCAACCTGCCCTTAATCCAGGCGTAGCGCTCCCACTCCCTTCCCTGCACCAATAGATACTCTTCGAGCATATCAAGACTACAGACGAGAGGCCCAGAGTCTCCATTGGGTCTGAGGCGCATATCCACCCGAAATACAAAGCCATTGGCATCATGCTCTGCCAATAATTTAATCAGACGCTTGCCCATTCGCGTAAACCACTCGTGATAAGACAGACTCTTAGGTCCACCCTGAGTATCACCTTCGTGCTCATACAAAAAGATGAGGTCAACATCAGAGGAAAGGTTGAGCTCTAACCCGCCCAACTTGCCCATACCCACCACCATTAAAGGCATCTCTGAATCCGTGACCTGACTCCAAGGCAAGCCAAAACGACGCTGCTGATCCTCTCGGATATAGGCAATCGAAAGAGCTACCGCTTTCTCAGCAAAATGACTTAGTGCATGCGTTACCTCACTGAGATCGGCCAAGCCATTTAAGTCTCGGAAGGCAATCCATAGCATGAGACGCTGCCTTGCCAGCCTCAGATCGGCCATAAACTGAGCCTCATCTTGCTCGGGAGTAGCTAAAGCATCTTGGCAAGGAATCAGCAAGTCTCCGATCCCAATCAAATCCACTTTTATGGCCCCCTGAAGACGAAGCCAATCAACCCAATCAGGACGAGAATTGAGCCAGCGTTGCGCGTAGCTGGAGTGCTGCTTTAAGAATTCAATTTGAGCGGCAAAATCGGTCATTTCTCCATCTTAATCCGACTCTAGACTTAAACCCGCAGAAGCTTGGCGATCACCCAATAGCTGACGGATAATAGAGCCCATGCTCGTAAATATCATCCGGACTCGCCTGCAGAGCGTGCTTCAGAAACGTCCTCTAGGTTCTGGTGGTCGCTGGCGTAAGCGCGCACTCATTCTCGCGGGCATCACTGTGGCTTTTTTTGTATTAGGCCATCTCGGGGTACGTTTTGTTCTATGGCCACAGATTGAGAAATCGAAGCCCACCATAGAGCGCTTGATGAGTGCTCGTTTGGGCACCAATGTCACGATGGATGATGTCCAAGTATCTTGGACCGGAATTCGACCAAGCTTTGCGATTCAAGGGTTACGATTCAATAGCACAAGCACTTCCACCCCACCCTTGCTCATTGAAAATATCAGCGGGCAACTCAGCTGGCTTTCTTTCTATTATTTAGCACCCTATTTTCAAGAAATCACGATTGATCGGGCGCAGCTATATGCACAGCGAGATACAAAAGGCATCGTCTCTATTGCCGGAATTCCGATTCAGGGCGACGCTGATAATTTTTCGACCGGAAACTGGTTACTCGCTCAAAACAATATTCGAGTAAACAATGCCAACATTTATTGGGAAGACCAACAAAGTCGAAAACTAAAAACCGCTATTGATATTCAAAGCTTCCACCTAGTAAACGGCATTCGCAGTCATCAAGGTCAGCTCATCGCTCAAACCCCCTGGAGTCCTAGTCCGATCAAAGTCGAAGCTGACTTTGTCCATCATCTTGGTGGCCAGGCAGGAAATTGGCGTGACTGGGTCGGCAGATTTTCGTGGGACTTTACCGAACTCAAGCTCAGTCAAATTTCTAAAGACCTGAGTCTTCCGATATACGAGCTAGGTGGCAGGGTCAACTCTAAGGGTAGCTTGAAGCTTGATGGCAGCAATGCTAATGGCGGGCAAATGTCTTTAACAGCTGATCAGCTCATCGTGCATTTAAACAAGGATGAGGATCCCCTTGAGTTCGGCAGACTGGAGACAGAGCTGGTCCAGGATAGAGATGGCGGCTTAAATTCCCTCACAACAAAAACCTTGGCATGGCGCAATATCGATAGCCCACAAACCGCGCCACTTGAAAAATTAAGCCCAATTACTTTCCGTTGGCGTCCACCAAAAGATGGTGGCGAGATCAAAGAGTTCGGCTTCTCATCGCCGAAAATCCAATTGGAAGACATTGCACTCTTCGCACTGAATCTTCCCCTGCCAAAAAAAATTCATCAGTGGATCAAAATTTCTGATGCAGATGGTGAGTTACAGAATGTCGATATGAATTGGTCCGAAAGCCAATCTGCCCTTTCAGCTTTACCCATTCCAGGAAATTGGTTTTCATCTAACAAACTCGACTTTACTATCAGCGCAAAGCTCAATGGCATTAGCTTCACTGGGGTCAATAAATCGATGCCATCAGCTGCAAATTTGTCTGGCAACTTAGTTAGCAATCAGAAACAAGGTAACTTCACACTAGATTCTAAAGACCTTGAGTTGGAGCTGAGTGACTTTTTATCCGCCTCTGAAATTCAACTGGACCGCGCAAAAGGTGAGATTAGCTGGTCCAAACAAAAAGGTGGTTGGCTCATCAATGCAAAAAAATTGCAGCTCACTAACTCTGAAATCAGCACCAATTTTGATCTCAGCTACCTGATCGGCGCCCCCAAGCAAGCTGATCAAATAACCCTAGATATGGAGTTCGTTAAAGCTAAGCTAGCAACAGCGTATCGCTACTTACCAGTTGGGATGGATAAGGATAGCCGCCTATATCTAAGCAAGGCCTTTGAGGCCGGGGAGATTCAAAATGGCTCCTTGCACATTAAAGGCGACCCCAATCAGGCGCCCTACCCAAGCGGTACCGTGGGAGAGCTCAGCTTAACCCTACCTTTCTCCAAAGCAAGCTTCAAGCCAATGCCTCTGCTACCAAAAAGCCAAGGGGTTTGGTCAGCACTCAACAATGTCAGCGGCAGTATCACCATGAAACAAGCAGCTTTGAGTATTGACGTTGATAAAGCGAACTATAAAAAGGTGGCTATCTCCAAGGTCAAGGCAGAAATCCCGAATCTCAGCGCTAAGAATCTTGACCTGCTCATCAATGGCTCCATTGAGGGTGACGGCTCCGAAATCCTCGAGTATTTATTTGTATCACCCGTAGGTATTGCGCAAGCCAACTTAGCCAAGAATCTCTCCCTCAAGGGTCCTGTGAATATGGGTCTTGACTTGAAAATTCCGCTATCAGGAAGTGATGATGTCAATTTCGATGCAAAAATTAATCTTCCCGGAAATCAAGTGCAATGGGGACAGGTTCCCCCCCTGGAAAATCTGAAAGGCAAGGTGCGCATTACCGAAGTCAATCCCGAGTTTGATAATGTCACCGCAAACTTTTTAGGCGGGGCACTCAAGATTGCTAGCGCACCCTCTTCAGCAGGTAACACTAGCTTTAGCATCGGGGGCGATATCAATGCTAGCTTTATTAAAGATTACATTTCAGGAAATTTAAGATCTCGAGCTCACCCGGCACTTCTGACTGCTATGAGTGGAACAGCTAAATACGAAGGGCTGATCAACTTTAATAAAGCAGGCAGCCAAACCAAGCTCAATTTTGATTTACGCAATTGGGCAAGCTCCGCCCCAGCACCCGCCAAGAAATTAGCGGGAACTCCTATGCTAGGAGAGCTCAGCCTAAAAGTTTACCCAGCCAGCAAGAGTAATTTAATGCGGGCAGATTGGTCTGGAAAATTAGGGGACCAATATTTTCTTCAGGGAAGTCTCAATTCAGCGAATGTAATTAAAAATGCAGTCGGTGTTGGGTCTCCAACAGCATTGCCACAACAGGGCACTTCACTTCACTTAGCGAGCAATGAACTAGATCTTGATCAGTGGGTAGAGTTTTTAGGGGCAGCGAAGCAAAAGAGTAAAGCAAATGAAGTCAATCCTTTAAATACCCCCGAGGAGGATGTGCAAATCTCCGCTCAAGTTAAGAAATTAATCGCTCTAGATCGAGAGTGGACTGATGTCAGCATGCAGTCTCAGAAAAAAAATATCGCCTGGCAACTGCGTCTAAATTCACCCCAGATCGCTGGTCAGGTGCAATGGCAACCCGCCAGTAGTGATCACCCCAGTGGATTAGTTTCCGGAAGACTTGCACGCTTAAAAGTTCCAGATCAACGTGTATCTCCAGACCTAGCATCTAAGGAAAACGCCCCACAAAAAGCCGCCTCCCTGAAGACCCCGGTCGACCCAAATGCCATCCCTAGCTTAGATTTAATAATCGATGACTTGAGCTGGACAAAGGCACAACTAGGCGCTGTCAAGATCAAATCCAAAACCAGTCGCGACCTCATGAAAATTGAGTCAATTCAAGTTAGTAATCCTCAAGGCAATTCGACCATCAAAGGTCAGTGGCAGGCCAGCACTTCGAATAACTCAGAACTGAGCTCATTTACTGCGGATGTGAATATTAAAGATGCGGGGCAGATTATTTCTCATTGGAGTAACTCTAAGTCGGTAGAAGGCGGTGAGGGAAAACTCAATGCTTCACTCTCATGGTCAGGATCACCCTTTTCTCCAACCTATACCTCTCTTGGTGGCAACGTTAGCCTAGACCTTGCCAAGGGTCGCTTACTAGAAGTCAATACTGATGGAGCTAAGTTACTGGATGTTCTGAGTCTGCAAAGCCTCTTTAGATTTGCAACCCTTGACCTCAAGGGCAGCTTAGGAAACTTAGCGACCAAAGGTACGCCCTTTAATTCCATCACCAGTAACTTTGAGATTGCCCAGGGAGTTGCACAAACCAAGCAATTCACCATGATTCTGGATCAAGCGCGGGTTGCCATGACGGGACAAATCAATGTCGCCCAAGAAACCCAGGATCTTCGGATCACTATTTTTCCTACGATTGACGCCACCGCAGGCTCACTAGCAGCATTTGTTATTAACCCCATCATTGGCTTAGGAGCAGTGTTGGGGCAGTACCTCATTACCAATCAAATTAACCGCACCATGCAGACAGATTATTTGGTTCAGGGCTCCTGGGAAAATCCTGAAGTAGTTCCTCTTGATCAGAAGGGTCAACCCCTCGATGCTAAAACTTTAGAAACGATTCGCACTAAGAATCTTTTGAAAGAGCAAACAAAACCAAATTCACCCAATTCTGCACCTGCGCGCCCGCCTGTAGAACAAAATCTCTCTAACCAAATGCCAGGCTAAACAGATGAACTCACTAAGAAATGTCTCTGAGCTCAACATAGCATCGATACAAATGGTGTCGACTCCCAGTCTCAATGAAAATCTCGAGACTGCAGCCCGCTTAATTAAAGCTGCCGCAGATTGTGGAGCACAGATTGCCGTGTTGCCGGAATATTTTTGCTTAATGGGATTAAAGGATACCGACAAGGTCAATGCGCGCGAAGCGGCAGGGTCTGGCCCTATTCAAGAGCGGCTTGCCTCAATTGCACAACAAAATAATGTCTATTTGGTTGCAGGAACGATTCCTCTAGAGGCTAAAGAATCAGACAAGGTTCTCAATACCTCCTTGGTGCTTGATCCTCGAGGTATACAAATCGCTCGTTATGACAAGATTCACTTATTTGGTTTTCAGACACCAACGGAGCGTTACGAGGAATCTGAAACTATTTCAGCAGGTAGCCAACCAGGTCAATTCTCAATCGAGATTAATGAAGTGGAATGGCGCTTTGGATTGAGTATCTGTTACGACTTACGTTTTCCGGAGCTGTACCGCGCTCTTGGCCAAGTGGATTGCCACATTATTCCAGCTGCGTTTACCTACACCACCGGCAAAGATCATTGGGAAATTCTTTTGCGCGCACGCGCAATTGAAAACCAATGCTATGTCTTAGCTTCAGCCCAGGGCGGCCTTCACTTAAACCAACGGCGCACCTGGGGCGAGAGCATGCTAATTGATCCATGGGGAGAGATATTGGGCAATCTTCCTGAAGGTGAGGGTTTTATTCAGGGCAAGCTCAGCAAAGATAAATTAAAAGAGGTACGCTCTAAGTTACCTGCACTAAAACACCGTAAGCTTTAATACAGAAAGTTCAGCAAAATCAAGATGAGAGCACCAGAAGCATTATTTCCAAGTGATTGGACTAAGCCCAAGAAACAGGCCGACCTTCTTAAGCTGGCTAAATCTATTCTGCTTGAGCCAACCGGGCTTTCTGAGCAAGATTTGCATCACACTTTTGGCAATATGTTCACGCATCAGCTCGACGATGCAGACCTTTATTTCCAACACACCCGTAGCGAAAGCTGGAGCCTGGAAGAAGGTATTGTGAAATCCGGCAGCTTTAGCATTGACCAAGGCGTTGGTGTGCGCGCAATCTATGGAGACAAGACCGCCTTTGCTTACTCTGATGAAATTAATTTAGAGGCTCTAACTAAAGCAGCCAAATCCACTCGAGTGATTGGGCCCCAAGGTGGCACACGTGCTGTTGCCAGCAAAATCTTTACGCCTGTTTCTAACGGACTCTACTCAGACTTAAACCCTTTAGATTCACTAGCTCCTCAAGAAAAGATTGCTTTACTTGAAGGTATTGAGCGTCGCGCAAAAGCACGCGATCCGCGCATCATTCAGGTTATGGCGAGCTTAGCTGGTGAGTTTGATGTGGTGCTCGTAGTTCGAGCCGATGGCCTATTAGCAGCTGACGTACGTCCACTAGTGCGAGTATCAGTCCATGTAATTGCTGAACAAAATGGTCGTCGCGAATCCGGGTCCTCCGGAGGCGGTGCTCGTCATGACTACCACTACTTCAATACTGAACTCATTAATCAATATGTTGATGAGGCTGTTGATGGCGCACTGATTAATCTGGATTCTCGACCCGCCCCAGCAGGTCCAATGACAGTAGTGATGGGGCCAGGATGGCCTGGAGTATTGCTACACGAGGCAGTCGGTCACGGCCTTGAGGGCGACTTTAATCGCAAGGGCTCATCTGCTTTTGCTGGCTGCATTGGACAACGCGTTGCCGCTAAAGGGGTCACTGTAGTGGATGATGGGACACTTTCCGGTCGTCGCGGCTCGCTCAATATCGATGATGAAGGCACCCCTACCCAATGCACCACCTTGATCGAAGATGGTATTTTGAAGGGTTACATTCAGGACAGCCTGAATGCCAGACTCATGAATATGCCCCTTACAGGCAATGGACGGCGCGAGAGTTTTGCCTCCCTACCGATGCCACGTATGACCAACACCTATATGTTGGCCGGCAAGGATGATCCTCAAGAAATCGTGGCCAGCATCAAACGCGGCCTGTATGCGGTCAACTTTGGGGGCGGTCAAGTCGACATTACTAGCGGTAAGTTCGTATTTTCAGCCTCAGAGGCCTATTGGGTAGAAAACGGCAAAATTCAATATCCCGTCAAAGGCGCCACCATCATTGGTAGCGGCCCAGAGTCCTTAAAACAGGTCTCTATGATCGGAAATGACCTGAAATTAGATGGCGGTATCGGGGTTTGCGGCAAGGAAGGCCAGAGCGTCCCTGTGGGCGTTGGGCAACCAACTTTACGCATCGACAGCCTGACTGTCGGAGGAACGGCTTAATACGGCTTAAAATAGCTGGATGAGCCAACAAAATACGAATCCCGCAAACTGGTACGCTGCCGTTGATAAAACGTCAGATACGGATGATCAACGCATTCATAACATTACTGTTCTGCCACCACCAGAGCATCTGATTCGCTTCTTTCCGATCGCCGGAACGCCTACAGAAGCACTCATCAGCAAGACACGTAAAAAGATTCGCGACATCATTCATGGAAAAGATGATCGACTGCTCGTGATCATCGGACCTTGCTCAATTCATGATCCTCGCGCAGCACTAGAGTACTGCCAACGACTGCTCGCAGAGCGTGATCGCTTTGCAGGTGAACTCGAAATTGTGATGCGTGTCTATTTTGAAAAACCACGCACAACCGTTGGCTGGAAGGGTTTAATTAATGACCCGTACTTAGACGAGAGCTATCGTATTGAAGAAGGTCTACGAATGGCTCGCCAAGTGCTGATGGAAATCAATCGCCTAGGCATGCCTGCAGGTAGCGAATTTTTAGATGTGATTTCTCCGCAATATATTGCAGATCTGATTTCTTGGGGTGCTATTGGCGCACGCACAACCGAGAGTCAAGTGCATCGAGAACTCGCTTCAGGCCTCTCCGCACCAATCGGCTTTAAGAATGGCACTGATGGCAACATCAAGATTGCTACCGATGCTATTCAGGCAGCTAGTCGTCCACACCATTTTTTATCCGTTCACAAGAACGGTCAAGTATCTATTGTGGAAACTAAAGGCAACAAAGACTGTCACGTTATTTTACGTGGCGGCAAAGAGCCCAATTATGAAGTGCAATATGTTCAAGCAGCCTGCTCTGAGCTAGAAGCAGCAAAGCTTCCAGCTAGTTTGATGGTTGATTTATCGCACGCAAACTCCAGTAAAAAACATGAGCGTCA
>JBEGUE010000085.1:0-4495 GCA_041179045.1 Pseudomonadota bacterium | reverse complement strand
AAAATTCCTTTTATCAATCGCATTGCCAAAAAAAGAGCCAATCAACTGTTTGATTTAATGGCTGGATTTGTCTATACACAGATACTGCTGGCTTGCGTTCGAATCAATCTATTTAATCTTTTAAAAAACGGCCCATTAGAAATTGGATCCATAAAAAATAACTGCAGTCTTGAATTAGATGCATTGCAGAAATTACTCGATGGCGCGGTATCTATTAATTTACTAGAGCCGCGCTCTCATCAGAGGTATGGCTTAGGTATACTCGGCGCCCCCATGGTTGGCAACACTGCATTGTCTGCGATGATCGAGCATCACACCGTACTGTATGAGGATCTTAAAGATCCTTTGTTGTTGTTATCAGGTGGTATTAAAAATAAAAATCTAGAAAAGTTTTGGCCTTATGTTTCTGAAGATGAAAAAGAACAAGAATCTTTATTGGACAAAGAGCGTGTAAAAAATTATTCAGATTTAATGTCAGCATCACTGCCACTAGTCGCCGATCAAGTAGTCGATGCATACGATTTTTCTAGGCATCAATGTCTTCTCGATGTTGGTGGTGGTCAAGGAACATTTTTAAAGCGAGTGCATTTGAATGCACCTCAATTACAGAGAAAATTATTTGACCTTCCAGGTGTAGCGCAGCTTGCACAAGATGGTTTTTTGAAAGACCAAAAACAAAAAGATATTCAGGTATACGGCGGTGATTTTTTTAAAGATCCTCTGCCTCATGGTGCCGATTTGATTACATTGATTCGGGTGATCTTTGATCATGACGATGCGCGCGTCAAAATTCTTTTGCGTTCGATTTTTGAAGCACTCCCGCCCAATGGAAGGCTATTAATCGCTGAGCCGATGGCCGATACGCCGGGGCACCCCGCGATGGGACGGGCTTATTTTGGGTTTTATCTCTTGGCAATGGGTCGCGGTAAACCGAGGAGTATTTCTGAGATTTCAGCCTTGGCAATCGACTCAGGCTTCAAAAAAGTGGAGGTTTTACCTTCCAACATGCCCATTAATGCCCAAGTTTTGCTAATTAGCCCTTAATTTAGGGTAAGTACCCATGCGCTTATCCTATAATATGTATAAATTAGTTTACATACAGCAAAGTAAATAAAAATATACAAATGTCCAGTCAACTTCATTCAACAGCAGTCTTACTCGAGTCTCCAGGCGAGCTTCGGTTGAAGCGTCTTTTGCTTGATGAGCCAAGGGATGAGGACGTTGTAGTTCAGATTGAGTGGAGCGGAATTAGCACTGGTACAGAAAAATTACTCTGGAATGGAACCATGCCTGATTTCCCTGGCATGGGCTATCCATTAGTGCCTGGATATGAATCCGTTGGCCGCGTTACTAAAGTCGGTAAAAAATCCAAACTCAGTTTGAATCAACGTGTTTTTGTGCCTGGCGCCAAATGCTTTGGTGATGTGAAGGGATTGTTCGGTGGAGCCTCTTCCCATGTTGTAGTGCCAAGCGATCGGATTATTGCTCTCCCAGAAACAATTGGCGAGGAAGGTGTATTGCTAGCTCTGGCAGCAACTGCATATCACGTGACTCAGGGTAAGAAGGCCTTGCAACCAGATCTGATTGTTGGGCATGGTGTACTGGGCCGATTGATTGCCAGAATTGCAGTGATGTTAGGTGGCCACCCGGTTGTTTGGGAAATTGATTCGGATCGTATGGGTAAGGCTGATGGTTATACAGTCGTTCATCCAAGCGAAGACCAAGAAAGCAAGTACAAAAATATTTGTGATGCAAGTGGTCAAGTGGACGTCTTAAATTCTTTAGTTGGACAGCTCTTGCCAGGCGGAGAAATTACCTTGGCTGGCTTTTATAACAAGGACATTCAATTTAACTTTCCTAAGGCTTTCATGAAAGAGGCAAGGTTTCGCATTGCCGCTCAGTGGGCGCCGCAGGATTTGGCTGATGTGAAGCAAATGATCTCAAGCGGACATTTAAATCTTCAAGGATTGATTACGCATCACAGAACCCCAAGCTCAATTGGTGAGGCTTATCACACCGCATTTGAGGATCCAAACTGTCTCAAAATGATTGTTGACTGGAGAGAAGCATCATGAATGCACCAAGCGTCCCAAAAGAAATTACGATTCAATTCGCAGCACTAAAGAAAGAGGCTGCTATCGAGCCTGACCAAGTGCATACAGGTGAGATCAAAAAAGAAACTCAAATCATTGCCATTTATGGCAAGGGTGGTATTGGTAAAAGTTTTACCTTAGCCAATCTGTCTTACATGATGGCGCAGCAAGGTAAAAAAGTACTGCTGATTGGTTGCGATCCTAAAAGTGACACAACCTCATTGCTCTTTGGTGGAAAGGCATGTCCAACCATCATCGAAACATCATCAAAGAAAAAATTAGCTGGCGAAGAAGTCAAGATTGGCGACGTCTGCTTTAAGCGCGATGGCGTTTATGCCATGGAGTTGGGTGGACCCGAGGTTGGCCGAGGCTGCGGTGGACGCGGAATCATTCATGGCTTTGAAACACTAGAAAAGCTTGGCTTTCATGATTGGGGCTTTGACTATGTACTGCTCGATTTCTTAGGCGACGTAGTATGCGGTGGCTTTGGTCTTCCAATTGCTCGCGATATGTGCCAGAAGGTCATTGTGGTAGCAAGTAATGATTTGCAGTCTCTCTACGTGGCAAACAATGTTTGCTCTGCAGTGGAGTATTTCAGAAAATTGGGCGGTAATGTGGGTGTCGCAGGTATGGTGATCAACCGCGATGATGGTACTGGCGAAGCCACTGCCTTTGCTGAGCAGGTCGGAATTCCTATCCTTTCTGTTATTCCTGCCAATGACGATATTAGAAGAAAGAGTGCCAGCTACGAAATCATCGGTCGACCAGATTCGCAATGGGGTCCACTCTTTGAAGAGTTAGCCAGCAATGTTGCAGAGGCGCCACCGGTAAGACCAAAACCAATGGCTCCAGATGATTTGCTGGGACTCTTTTCTGCAAGTCAAGTCGGTAGAGATGTGGTACTAGAGCCTGCAACTATTTTTGATATGGTTGGCAAAAATGAAGTGATTAAGCCAACCCTCGAAGTAATTTATGACAAAGCATAGAGACTAAGAGCCAAATGAAATCATCCAAAGTAATTCCTATTCAAAATGCATCTGCCGATGTATCGGGGATTGCTTGCCACTCTGGCGCAGAAGGATTACTCGCTGCAGCAAAAAATGCTAGTAAGAGCGAGATCTTGGGCCAGTACGCCCAAGATTACCCAAAGGGACCTCATGACCAACCGCAGAGTATGTGTCCTGCATTTGGATCTTTGCGGGTTGGCTTAAGAATGCGTCGCACATCTACCATTCTGTCGGGCTCTGCGTGCTGCGTTTATGGCTTAACTTTTACCTCGCATTTTTATGGCGCCCGTCGCAGCGTAGGTTACGTACCATTCAATTCGGAATCCTTAGTAACTGGTAAGTTATTTGAAGATATCCGTGAAGCTGTCTACAAAGAGGCTAACCCCGAGCTCTACGACGCCATCGTCATTATCAATTTATGCGTACCGACTGCCAGTGGTGTACCACTTCAACTACTACCAAAAGAAATTAATGGTGTTCGCATCATTGGTATCGATGTTCCTGGTTTTGGAGTTCCTACCCATGCCGAAGCAAAAGATGTTTTAGCTAGCGCCATGTTGCGCTATGCGCGCAATGAAATTGAAAGCGGTCCAGTTCAAGCGCCTCGTAATGGTGTATCAGAGAAGCCAACAATCACCTTGCTTGGAGAGATGTTCCCAGTAGATCCTATCAGTATTGGGATGATGTTAGAGCCCATGGATTTAGCTGTCGGAACGGTTGTTCCCACCAGAGAATGGCGTGAGCTGTATCAGGCGATGGATTCAAAAGTAGTTGCTGCCATTCATCCTTTTTATACAGCGAGTATTCGTGAGTTTCAGACTGCCGGTAGAGAAATTGTCGGGTCTGCACCCATCGGCTATGACGGTACAGCGGACTGGTTAGAAGAGATTGGCAAAGCCTGTGGCGTTAGCGCCGAAAAAATTGGCAATGCAAAGACCAAGTTTTTACCAGTGATCAAGGCGGCCTTAAGCGCCAAGCCTATCAAAGGTCGTATTACTGTGAGTGGTTACGAGGGTTCTGAGTTGCTCGTTGCCCGACTATTAGTTGAGAGTGGAGCAGATGTTCGCTATGTTGGAACAGCTTGTCCAAAAACAGTCTGGAGCAGCAAGGACTTAGATTGGCTCGAATCCAGAGGCATTCATGTGCAATATCGCGCATCTCTTGAGCAAGACCTCGCCGCTATGAAAGAGTTTTCCCCTGATTTAGTGATTGGTACTACGCCAGTGGTCCAAAAAGCAAAAGAATTGGCCATACCGTCCTTGTATTTCACGAACTTAATTTCTGCACGGCCGCTAATGGGTGCTGCAGGTGCGGGTTCATTAGCCCAGGTTGTGAATGCAGCTCTAGCGAACAAAGAGCGATTCAATAACATGACTGAATTCTTTGAAGGTGTCG
>JBEGUE010000084.1:0-2688 GCA_041179045.1 Pseudomonadota bacterium | reverse complement strand
TAACAACCAACGCTTTTTTCAAAAATGAGTTCATGTAGATCGTTCCTCAAATAAATTACGCAACATTGCGATGTGAGAACGATACGATGTCTGTATGACTCTTTTATGACAGGCTAATTAGCCCAAATAAAATCAATAAAATCAGTTATTTAAGCGATTGGCACGAGGGCAGCAATGCTCTTAGCTGCGCTCATGGCTAGGTTGCCGTCTTGAGCCTCAACCATGACCCGTAGGACTGGTTCTGTACCCGAGGCACGGATGAGCACCCTGCCCGTACCCTGGAGGTCACTTTCGACTTGGCTTATCTGGGATTTAAGGGCCTGATCGGGCTTCCAGTCATACCCAGCCTTAAACTTGATGTTGAGTAGCACTTGAGGAAAGAGCTTTACGGACTCGAGGAGTTGAGCCAAGCTCTTCTTAGTCTGACTCATTGCTGCCAGTACCTGTAATGCGGCAATAGTGCCATCACCGGTTGAGTGTTGATCCAAACACAGCAAATGGCCTGAACCTTCACCACCAATAATCCAGCCTTTTTGTTTGAGTAATTCCAAGACATAACGATCGCCCACATTGGCGCGCTCAAAGCTAATGCCTAAACCCTGAATCGCATTTTCTACGGCAAGGTTCGTCATCAAGGTGCCAACCACACCACCAATTGCTTGGCCACGATCAATCCGGTCTTTAGCAAGAACGTATAGCAGTTCATCGCCATTAAACAATCGGCCAGAGGCATCGACCATTTGCAATCGATCAGCATCGCCATCTAAAGCAATGCCGAGATCAGCTTTAGTTTCTTTAACCTTAGCAATTAATGCTGCTGGGGCTGTAGCGCCAAAGCCGTCATTAATGTTGCGGCCATCGGGCTGAACGCCAATCGAGATGACTTCTGCACCAAGCTCATGAAAGACATGAGGAGCGATATGGTATGCAGCGCCATGAGCACAATCTACAACCAACTTCATGCCTTTGAGGTTGAGCTCTCCAGGAAAAGTGGATTTACAAAATTCGATATAGCGACCGGCAGCATCATCAATACGAAATGCTTTGCCTAGCTCTTTTGAACTGACACAGCCCATCGGTTTAGCGAGCTCGGCTTCAATAGCCAATTCAAACTCATCGCTTAACTTACCGCCTTCTGCGGAGAAGAATTTGATACCGTTATCTTGGTAAGGATTGTGTGAAGCAGAAATAACGACGCCTGCAGATAAACGTAATGCTTTAGTCAGGTAAGCAACCCCAGGAGTTGGCATTGGGCCACACAACATGACATCAACACCAGCAGCAGCAAAGCCCGCCTCTAGAGCAGCCTCTAACAGGTAACCTGAAACACGCGTATCTTTACCAATCACAATCTTGCAGCGCTCGCCAGGCTTCGCTTGGTTACTTAGCACCTTGCCTGCAGCATAGCCAAGGCGCGTGATGAACTCTGGAACAATCGGAAATTGTCCTACCTCACCGCGGATGCCATCAGTACCAAAGTATTGTTTTTTCATGGGCTTGATTATAAAACTTGTAGGTATACGACTAATCAGCCTATTCCTGAATAGCTTCCCAGAGCTTCAAGGAGTCAACTGTTTCTTGAACATCATGGACGCGAATGATACGAGCCCCGCGATCGGCAGCCAGAATGGCGGCTGCCACACTAGGCGCTACCCGGTCGTTGGTATCTCGACCTGTTAATTTACCCAGCATCGATTTACGAGACATCCCTGCCAGCAACGAATAAGCTAATTGCGAAAATTGATCAAAATCCGCCAGCATATTGAGGTTGTGCTCGAGGCTTTTACCAAACCCAAAACCAGGGTCAATGGCAATGCGGTTTTGAGCGACACCCTTCTCTTGTAATAACTGTGCGCGCTCTTGTAAAAACTGTTTCACTTCTGCAATGACGTCTTGATATTCAGGGTCAAATTGCATAGTTTGCGGATCGCGCTGCATGTGCATAAGGACAAGACCGCACTGCTTATTTGGGTTGAGCTGATCGTTCTCAATGATGGCCTCTAGTGCACCTGCTTGCCGTAGAGCCCAGATGTCATTGACACAATCTACTCCAGCCTTGAGCGCTTGACGCATCGTTTCAGCTTTGTAGGTATCAATCGACAAGGCAACACCGCAATCCTTTAAAGCTTCGATCACTGGTAAGACGCGGTCTAATTCTTCTTGTAGGGAGACGGGTTCGGCACCAGGGCGGGTTGACTCACCGCCAATATCAATGAGGTCTGCACCATCGGCGATCATGCGCTCAGCTTGAGCAATGGCATCGCTTGGAGTTCGGAACTTACCACCATCCGAAAAGGAATCTGGCGTGGCATTCAGAATACCCATCACTAGTGGACGCTGACGTTTGCTAAAGTCAAAAAGAAAACGCCCGCAACACCATGTTGCGGGCAGAGTTTGCTTGCTCACTTTACTACGCAGTGGCTGGGGCAGCACCGGCAGCGGGACCCGGCGTACCAGCAGAGTTACCAAACTGGGTTGCTGGTGGTGGCTTCGGAGCGCGTGGTGGGCGACCTTCCATGATGTCGGTAATCTGCTCAGCATCAATGGTTTCCCATTCAAGCAATGCAGTCACCATCGCTTCCACCTTGTCACGGTTTTGCTCAAGGATCGATCTTGCCAATGCGTACTGACTATCAACCAATGCACGAATCTCTGCATCTACCTTTTGCTGAGTTAACTCAGAAACTG
>JBEGUE010000083.1:0-2799 GCA_041179045.1 Pseudomonadota bacterium | reverse complement strand
GTGGCGGCGGTGGCTTCAATGCACCCAATTTCAATTTCACCAACCCTTTTGGATCCAAAGTCACGGTGATCATGGCTGCGGGCGGTGTTGTATTGCTATGGATTTTTAGTGGCTTTTATATCATTCAAGAAGGCCAGTCGGGCGTCGTCACTACTTTTGGTAAGTATGCCTACACCGCAGGCCCTGGTATTAATTGGCGTATGCCTTGGCCGGTTCAGACCGAGCAAATTGTCAACGTCTCCGGAGTGCGTTCTGTCGAGGTTGGCCGTTCTATTTTGATTAAAGCTACCAATCAAAAAGATACTTCCATGCTCACTGAAGATGAAAACATCATTGATGTGCGTTTTGCAGTTCAGTACCGCTTAAAAGATCCAACCGATTATTTGTTTAACAATCGCGATCCCGATACCACTGTGGTGCAAGCTGCAGAAACTGCAGTACGTGAAATTGTGGCGCGTAGCAAGATGGATACCGTTTTATATGAAGGCCGTGAAAAGATTGCGATTGATCTTGCTGGCTCAATACAAAAAATTCTAGATAGCTATAAAACGGGTATTTACGTTACCAGCGTGACTGTTCAAAACGTTCAGCCACCTGAGCAGGTGCAAGCTTCATTTGATGATGCTGTTAAAGCTGGTCAAGATCAGGAGCGTCTCAAGAGTGAAGGTCAGGCATATGCGAACGACATCATTCCGCGCGCAAAGGGTACGGCTGATCGACTGATTCAGGAGGCTGAAGGTTACAAGGCTAGGGTAGTTGCCACCGCAGAGGGTGATGCAAATCGCTTTAAGCAAGTCCAGACTGAATACGCAAAAGCGCCGGGTGTCACTCGTGATCGTATGTATATAGACAGCATGCGCGAGATGTATAACAACGTGTCTAAAGTTTTGGTAGATACCACCAAGAGCAATAGCATGCTGTATTTGCCGCTCGATAAGATCATTGCTCAAGTCAGTGCAGAAAGTACCCAAGTCGCTACTGGTCAGACACCAGCTGCAACGCCTACTGGGTCTGTGACAGTGGGAGGCGCAACTGGTAATCCAGCGGCTCCATTTAGCAATAATGCAAGCAGCCCAAGTCCTAGCAATACCTCAGGTGTTGGCGCTTCCGAAAAACGCGACGGTCTCAGAAACCGTGATAGAGGGGATGCAAGATAATGAATGCGAATCGTCTCTTAGCTGCCATAGCCGGCCTGATTGGCCTTTTCTATTTACTGACTTCGAGTATTTTCGTAGTCGATCAGCGTAATTACGCTGTGGTGTTTTCATTCGGGCAAATCGTTCGTGTGATTGAGCAACCTGGACTACAGGTGAAGATGCCAGCGCCTTTTGAAAACGTACGCTTCTTTGATCGTCGTATTTTGACTATCGATACTCCAGAAGCGGAGCGCTTTATTACTTCCGAGAAGAAAAACCTCTTGGTGGATTCTTATGTGAAGTGGCGCATTGTTGATCCCCGTAAGTTCTTTGTCAGCTTTAAAGGTGATGAACGTTTGGCCCAAGATCGCTTAACTCAGTTAGTGCGCTCCGCCTTAAATGAAGAGTTCACTAAACGCACAGTCAGAGAGATCATTTCTGATCAACGTGAGCAAGTGATGCAGGGCATTCGTAAAAAAGTGGCCGATGATGCCTCTGATATTGGCGTTGAAATCGTTGACGTTCGTCTAAAGCGAGTAGATCTATTAGCTGAAATTAGTGATTCTGTTTACAGAAGAATGGAAGCGGAGCGTAAACGCGTTGCCAATGAGTTACGTTCCACTGGTGCTGCCGAGTCCGACAAGATTCGAGCCAATGCAGAGCGTCAGCGTGACACGATCTTGGCCGAAGCCTATCGTGAAGCGCAAAAGATTAAAGGCTCTGGTGATGCAAGGGCTACTGCTTTATATGCCGATGCATTTGGACGTGATCCTCAGTTTGCGCAGTTCTACCAAAGTCTTCAGGCTTACCGTAGCTCCTTCAAAGATAAGAGGGATGTCATGGTGGTTGAACCTAATGGTGAGTTTTTTAAGTTCTTGCACAAAAAAAATTAAGAGTGAATATTTCAGATCATGAATCGCTGGTTACTTCCTGAAGATATTGCCGATGTTTTGCCAGCCGAGGCTCGCAAGGTAGAGACTCTGCGTCGCGCTATCTTGGATTTGTATCAGTCCTATGGCTACGAGCTAGTTGCACCTCCGATATTGGAGTTCCTAGATTCTTTGCTGACTGGTACTGGCTCAGATCTGAATCTACAAACATTTAAATTAGTTGATCAGTTGTCTGGCCGTACTTTAGGTCTGCGTGCTGATATGACTCCGCAAGTTGCTCGTATTGACGCGCACTTACTTAATCGCAAGGGTGTAACCCGCCTTTGTTATGCAGGATCTGTTGCTCATGCGCGTACACCAGTAGGCAGTTCTGCTCGTGAAGAATTGCAACTTGGCGCAGAGATTTATGGCTGCGCTACTTCCGAGGCAGATTTTGAGGCAGTTACTTTGCTGCTGCAAACTTTGCGTGTGGCTGGAATGAATAAGGTCTACCTCGATCTTTCGCATGCGGGCGTGCTTGAAGGCATTCTGGATGGACAAGTTAAAGAGAAGGCCGATGTCGAGGCTCTATATAGCCTATTGCAAAGCAAAGATCGTCCACGCTTAGCGATTTGGTCTAAATGCTTACCTGCCAAGTCTGCGCAAGCTCTCATGGCTCTTACTGAATTAAATGGCCCTTGTGCACAAGTATTGGCTGGCGCTAGAAAGGCTTTACCAAAACATCAATTGATTGATGAGGCCTTGGGTCAATTAGAAAATTTAGCTGCAGCAAC
>JBEGUE010000082.1:0-4583 GCA_041179045.1 Pseudomonadota bacterium | reverse complement strand
GATGTGCTTATTGTCATAAATTACTTTTTACTTCTTGCTCAATCATCTGCAATGCCTTGATCAGCTCGCGTAAATCATCAACACTATGGTTTGCAGAAAAAGTGATGCGCAGGCGCGAGCTTCCGACGGGAACGGTAGGCGGTCGAATTGCTGGGATCCAATAACCTGCCTCATCAAGGAGCTTAGCAGCTGCTAATGCGCTGGCATTGCTTCCTAAGATCACAGGTTGAATTGGGGTGAATGAAGGTGTTTTTTCCCAGCTTTGAAAAGTCATTTCATCATGCCAAATTTGAATCAGTTGATTTAATTGCTTGCGACGTGCAATACCTTCCTTGCCCTCGATGAGTTCCAGGCTGGTAAGTAGAGTGTGCGCAATCGCTGGTGGCGTAGCAGTGCTGTAAATGTAAGGGCGCCCTTTTTGGATGAGCCATTCAATAAAGGGCGCAGCTGCACAAATAAATGCACCGCTGACGCCAGCTGCTTTGCCAAGCGTGCCAATATAAATAATTCTTTCTGAATGCACGCCCGATTGCTCCAGAATGCCATGGCCATGTTCACCAAGCACGCCAAAGCCATGCGCATCATCTACCATCAGTAGCGCATCGTATTGTTCGGCAATGTGAAGCAGATTTTTTACGGGCGCAATATCTCCATCCATACTAAAGACGCCATCGACCACAATCAACTTGAGTGGGTACGTATCTTGCTTTAATTCTTGCTCAAGAAAATTGAGATTGTGGTGGTCAAACAAAGTCACTGTGGCTTTAGTTTGTGAGCTTGCTAGACGTACACCATCAATTAAAGAGGCATGATTGAGTTTGGCCGAATAAATGCTTACTTCACCTTGATTGGCAAGTCTACTGAGACCGGTAATGGCATTGATATTTGCAAGATAGCCTGTACTAAAGAATAGGGCTCTTGCATTGGGAATGTGTTTGCTCTGACAGGCAGCTAATTTTTTTTCAAGCAAGTCATGCGCAAGGCTATGGCCGCTGATTAAGTGTGATGCACCGCTTCCAACCCCATATCGTTTTGCACCTTCCGCAAGCGCAGCAACTAATTGAGGATGATTGGCCAGACCTAAGTAGTCGTTGCTACAAAACGCTTTAAGTTCTCGTTGATCAACCTGAGTCTTCGTGTCACAGGGTGACGTAGTGGTGCGCAATTTACGTCTGAGTAATTGGATATCTAGGTCGGCAATTTGATGCTCTGCCATATCCCGCGCATTAAATTGTGCACTCATGGCAGTACCTGATCTAGAGCGCGCTGTACAGAAGCGCCCATTTGCATCGCTTCCTCTGCAGAGAGAATGTACGGTGGCATGACATAAATCGTGTTACCAATCGGTCTGATCAGAATGCCTTCTGTCATGCCCGCTGAAAACATTTCTCGTGAAAAAGTATTTTTACGCTGGAGCGATTCAAGCTTGACGTCAAATGCCAGGATCATGCCTTGCTGACGCCAATGTTCGATGCGAGGATCTTCTTTTGCCCAAGCAAATGCACTAGTGAGTTCTTTGCTGCGTCCAATATTTTTTTCAAGAACCGATTCAGTTTCGAAGATTTCTAAGCAGGCGAGGGCAGCAGCACAGGCTAATGGGTTGCCTGTGTAGGAGTGCGAGTGCAAGAAACCCTGCTGTAGTTGATCGCCATAAAAAGCTTGATAAATTTTGTCAGTCGTCATGGAAAGTGACAAGGGAAGATATCCACCGCTGATACCTTTAGAAAGCGTCAAGAAGTCCGGCCACACTCCTGCATACTCACAAGCAAAAAACTTTCCTGATCGACCGCAGCCTACTGCGATCTCATCGGCGATCAGGTGAATGTTGTAACGATCACAAAGCGATCTTACGAGGCGTAAATATTCTGGAGAGTGCATTGCCATTTGACCTGCGCACTGAACCAGTGGCTCCATAATGATGGCGGCAATATTCTGATGTTCTACTTCAAGCAGCTCTTCTAATTTTTTTGCCGCCCATTTGGCAACATCATCAGCGCTTTGATCTGCTTGTGCTTTGCGTGCATCGGGCGATGGCGCCGTAAATACACCCTGCAAAAGTTCGCCATAGGCTTCACGAAAGATCGCAACATCAGTGACCGCTAGAGCGCCCAAAGTTTCTCCGTGATAACCATTCTCTAAGCAGACAAATTTTTTCTTTTGTGATTGACCATTTAGCCGCCAGTAGTGGTGACTCATCTTCAATGCGATTTCAACTGCAGATGCACCATCAGATGCAAAAAATACATGACCCAAATGGCCTTGAGTTAAAGCGGATAGTTTTTCGGATAGCTCCACAACAGGGGGGTGGGTAAATCCGGCGAGCATGACATGTTCAATTTTTTCAAGCTGATTCGTAATGGCTTGGTTGATGCGCGGATTAGAGTGACCAAAAAGATTGGTCCACCAGGAGCTAATGCAATCTAGGAGGGGATTGCCCTGATCATCAAAGAGCCAAGCACCCTTACCTTTAGTAATGGCAATTAATGGCAATGACTCGTGATGCTTCATCTGAGTACAGGGATGCCAAACGGCATCAAGGCTGCGACCAACCAGAGAGGTTTGATTTGGATCAGAAATAAGCTTCATGTTTGGTATTTGACCACTAGTTTTTCCTAATTTAGGCCTGCATCTGTTATGTTTATGCCTTGAATTGAACTATTTTCTGGAATTCGACCATGCAGGCCACCCAAACTATTGAAAAACCCCTTACCCAAGTCAAGTCTCAAAAGGATTTACATAAAGAGGTAGATGCTCTGGGTGCTTGGTCGGTAGCCCAGGTTGAGGCTCTATTTGCTCTTCCATTGAGCGATTTGATGTTCAAGGCACAAGAGACTCATCGCGCCAATTTCCCTGACGGTGATGTGGAATTGGCTACGCTGTTGTCTATCAAGACTGGCGGCTGCCCTGAGGATTGTGGCTATTGTCCTCAGGCTGCCCGATATGACACTGATGTCAAGGCGAATAAGCTACTGGATTTAGACGAGGTGCTTGAGGCTGCCAAAGCTGCCAAAGCCGCTGGATCTAACCGCTTTTGCATGGGCGCCGCTTGGCGGGAGCCCAAAGACCGTGATATCGAAAAAGTCACTGCCATGATTAAGGGTGTTAAGGCTTTGGGCCTTGAAACCTGTGCGACCTTGGGGATGCTGGAGCCTAAGCAGGCTCAAGCCCTCCAAGAGGCGGGCTTAGACTTTTATAACCACAACTTAGATACCAGCGAGGACTTCTATCGCTCAGTCATCTCTACCCGGGGCTATCAAGACCGTTTGGATACGATTTCTAATGTGCGTGCTGTAGGGATGTCAGTATGTTGCGGCGGTATTGTGGGCATGGGCGAATCTCGTGAGCAACGCGCAGCCTTTTTGGCTCGTTTGGCTAACTTAAGCCCATATCCAGAGTCGGTACCTATTAACCATTTGGTTCCCGTAGCAGGAACCCCTTTGGCAGATCAGAAGCCTTTAGATCCACTCGAGTTCGTGAGAACCATTGCTGTAGCTCGTATCACGATGCCGCGTGCACGAGTGCGTCTCTCAGCTGGACGTCAGGAGCTGGGCAGGGCAGTTCAGGCCATGTGTTTCCAGGCTGGTGCCAATTCAATTTTTTATGGTGAGCAACTACTCACTACCGGTAATCCCGAGGCGGAACAAGACCGCGAGCTATTGGCTGAATTAGGTTTAAAGACTAAGCAGAGTAGCAAAACAGAGGTTTTAGTTTAGTTTCTAGAGGCTTATGGCGCTAATCGATCGCTTTATTATTGAGTTTGACACAGCCCTGCGTTCGGTAGTCGGGGGCGCTCATGCCCACCGTCCAATGCCGGGTTCTAATGCCCCATCAAGCGGATTCTTGGATGCCAAAGAGCGTGAGCATGCCGCTGGGTTAATGCGAGTGAATCATGTGGGTGAGGTCTGCGCTCAAGCCCTTTACCAAGCTCAAAAATTAGTAGCACGCAACCCTGAAATTCGGCAGATGTTAGATGACTCTGGCCAAGAAGAAATGGATCATTTAGCTTGGTGCGAAACACGCCTCCAAGAGTTAGGCTCACATACCAGTTACCTGAACCCAATTTGGTATGCAGGATCCTTTGCAATCGGCTTGGCTGCTGGCTTGGCGGGTGATAAGTGGAGCCTAGGGTTTGTTGCTGAAACCGAAAAGCAGGTAGAAAATCACCTCGAGAGTCATCTTGAAACATTGCCCGCAGAAGATGAGCGTTCTCGCGCAATTGTTGATCAAATGCGCATCGATGAAATTGAGCATGGACAGGCTGCAATTTTGGCTGGTGGGGCGGTCTTACCGAAGCCCATTCAGAGTCTGATGCAGGGAATGTCTAAAGTGATGACAAGCACTGCTTATAAGATTTAAATCTAAACTAATTTTTTGAATATTTTATTTAATATACTGTTTATTAATACAGTATATTTGTCTATTATTAGACTAAATAGCTAAGATCTACTCTTAAGTATATTTTCCAAGCCATTGTTTCAAGTAGCATTTTTATAAGCACCATTTTATCAACACATGACGCTAAGTGTTTGTAATCACTGGGAAATTTCCTAAAAAATAAGCCAAAAACACTTGACCCTCTTATT
>JBEGUE010000081.1:0-4523 GCA_041179045.1 Pseudomonadota bacterium | reverse complement strand
GAAATTGAAAAATGGACTATGACTAAGACTAAGTTTGAAGTCATGGATATTTTGAATAAATACGACATTCCATGCGGTCCAATTTTGTCCATGAAAGAAATCGCAGAAGAGCCGGCATTGCGTGCGACTGGAACTGTAGTTGAAGTAGATCATCCAATTCGTGGCAAGTACCTTACTGTAGGTAATCCAATCAAGATGTCTGATAGCCCAACTGATGTGACGCGTTCACCATTATTGGGTGAACATACTGACGAAATTCTGAGTGAGCTGGGTTACTCAACTGATGAGCTGATTTCTCTGCGCCACGATAAGGTGATCTAAGATGCGGGTTGCGCTGATTGGTAGTGCGGATTTTGGTAAGGCAGCCTTAGAGGCCTTTTTGGATCGCGGTGATGAGGTTGTTGCCGTCTTTTGTCCGCCGGATAATCCTAAATCGACTAAGCCTGAAGTGCTCAAAGAAGCGGCTATTGCAAGGGGTTTAACCCCTTTGCAATTTGCTAGTCTCAAAGGTGCTGATGCAGCGCAAGCAATGATTGATAGTAAGGCTGATATCTGCGTTATGGCCTACGTATTGCAGTTTGTGCCTCAAGAGCTTTGTAAGATACCGAAACACGGCACGATTCAATATCACCCATCACTACTACCGAAATATCGCGGTCCTAGCGCTATTAATTGGGCGATTGCATTGGGTGAGGATAAAACTGGCCTAACTATCTTCCGTCCATCTGATGGTTTGGATGAGGGCGAAGTGATCTTGCAAAAAGAGGTTGCTATTGGTCCTGATGACACTCTAGGCAAAGTCTACTTTGACTATCTGTTCCCAGTTGGAGTGAAAGCGCTTCTAGAAGCCGCTGACCTGGTCGCTGCCAACAAACATCAAGAAGTCGTACAAGACGAATCAAAGGCGAATTACGAAGGCTGGTTCGGTGTGGATGCTGCTCAAATTCATTGGGCTACACATATCAATCAGATCTACAACTTGATTCGTGCATCCAATCCGGCGCCTGGTGCTTGGACTAAATTGGGCGAGCAGAAAGTGCAGATCTACGATTGCCATAAGCATATAGTGGCTACCTTTGGCGCCGTTAAAGGCAAGCCTGGAGAAATCACCCAAATTACTTTGGACTCATTCTTTGTCGCTTGTCATGGTGGACAGATTGAAGTCCTCAAGGCAAAAGGTCCTGGCGGAAAAGTAGCTGGCGCTGAATTAGCTAAAGAGTTGAATCTAGAGGTAGGACAGTTCTTTGCACTCTAATGAACTGGCTTAATCTTGAATTAAGCCATCTCAGGTCAACCACCCCTAAAAGCTGAACAGTACATGCGGATGGTTTTCAAATAGCCTATGGCCAACATTTAAAAGTCAGCTCAGTATGCAAACAATAGATTCTCTCGTGAATGACCTGAAGCTGCTCCCCCATCCTGAGGGCGGCTTTTATAGAGAGATGTATCGATCGCCAACGATTGTTAATGCCAATGATTTAGCGCAAAAGAGTGCTTACACCAGTATTTACTATCTCCTATCAGGTGATGACTTTTCCTCTTGGCACCGGATTAAGTCAGATGAGACTTGGTATTTTCATAGTGGCGGTGATGTCGTCATCTATTTCTTCGATCAAAATAAGGCGCTCCAAACCATTCAATTGGGGCTGGATTCAAAATGCTTGCAAGCCACTATTCCTGCCAATACCTGGTTTGCTGCTAAGCCGATCAGTCAAAACTCATTTTGCTTGGTTAGCTGTGCCGTTGCACCGGGTTTTGAATTTACCGATTTTGAAATCGGTCAGCGGGATAGTTTATTGAATGAGTTTGGCAGCTCATTAGATGGCATTAAGGCGATTGAAACCCTCACGAGGGTTTGATAAATCCTCGATTAGATCTCGAGGTTATCGATCAAGCGTGTATTGCCAAGCTTGGCCGCCGTCAGGATGACAAGTGGCTCACCTGCCTGCAAACTTTCATTTGAAGCTGGGGCTAAATCGCTTTGCTGGCGAATTGCAATGTAATCTGGTTGCCAGCCGCGGCCAGTGAGAAGATCTACTGCAAATTTTTCAATCTCGATGAGTGAGTACGTATTACGTTCGCTTAAATCCAGAACGCGCGCACGAACTTCCTTCAAGACTTTTTGAAGTTCCGGTGCTTCTGCACGCTCTCCAGCGGAGAGGTAACTATTGCGAGAGGAGAGGGCAAGACCATCTTCGGCGCGAATCGTTTCTCCTGGGATGATGTCAACCGGGAGGGCAAACTGTTTCGCCATTTGGCGAATAATCATCAGCTGCTGGTAATCTTTTTTGCCGAAGACTGCTACTTTAGGTTGTACGCAAGATAGAAGCTTGAGTACAACAGTGCAAACACCTTTAAAGAAACCAGGGCGGAATTCGCCTTCAAGGATATCTCCTAGCTGCTGCGGCGGATCTACGCGGTATTCCTGAGGCTGTGGATATAAGTCTCGCTCGGTGGGCGCAAATAAGATGTACACACCTTCTTTTTCAAGCTTATCAATATCTGCCTGCATCGTGCGTGGGTAGTTATCAAAATCTTCATTTGGACCAAACTGTAGGCGATTCACAAAGATGCTGGCGACTACGGGATCACCATGTTGCCTGGCAAGACGCATTAGTGATAAATGACCTTCATGGAGATTGCCCATGGTTGGTACAAAAGAGGCGCGATTTTGTCCGCGCAAGTGGTCGCGCAACTCTTGTATATCGCTAATAATTTTCATGCAACAGGGGTATAGGCAAGGCGAACGTAGATTGGAGCGTATGGCTCTGCTTGGGTAATTTCCACTAAAGCCTCACGTGAGAGCTCTAGCATCGCAATGAAGTTCACGATGACGACCGGAATACCTTTACCGGATTTGATGGCCTCTTCAAATAACTCACCAAACTCGACAAAGCGTGTGTTTTGTAAGCGACGCAAAATGCGCGTCATGAAATCACGCACAGATAATTCTTCACGGGTAATTGTGTGATGTTGATTCAGTTTTGCGCGGTGTAGTACGTCACGCCAAGCCATCTGCAGATCATCTTGATTGACCTCAGGCCAGGTCACTGCAACGGTGGTATCAACATAACCATGAGCGATTTGGAAATCACGCCCTTGTTGTGGAATTTGATCAAGTTCTTGTGCGGCCAGTTTCATGCGCTCATACTCTAGGAGGCGACGAACTAATTCTGCGCGAGGATCTTCAACCTCTTCATCGCTATCAGCCTTCTTCATTGGCAATAGCATGCGAGATTTAATCTCGATCAACATGGCGGCCATCAATAGATACTCCGCAGCCAGCTCAAGGTTGTGGTGGCGGATTTGATCGATGTAGCTCAGGTACTGCTGAGTTACCTGTGCCATTGGAATATCCAGTACGTTGAAATTCTGCTTACGAATCAAATACAGCAGAAGATCGAGTGGGCCTTCAAACGCCTCTAGAAAAACTTCCAGTGCATCAGGCGGAATATAAAGATCTGTTGGTAGCTTAAATAGCGGCTCACCATATAGTTTGGCGAATGCCGAGGACATTCCATCGGTAACCGATGGCGTACTGTCAAGCAACTCGGTTTGAATGCTTGGCTGCGCCCCCAAGGTGTTACTTGAGTTAGTCATTCGAATACACGTAAGCGCGTTGTTTTAATTTAGCTGCCTTAGCGCGACGTTGATCTTCTGTAGTCAAAGGCTCTTTATCCCAGAGGAGGGCGCGACCAGCTTGCTGGCCAGCTTCGAGATCTGGTTTTTCAGATTTGAGCTCATTTAAGAACTGGGTGAATTCGGATGTATATCTAGCCATCATATTTCCTAAAATTCTTATTAAATTCAATAACTTACAAAAATTACTGCGAAGCAATGGATTGCCTAGGCCATCATTATTAACGATTTTTCCTACAAACCTGCCGACTTTTTGGCTAATTCCAAGAAAACAGCTCTTTTTGGCTTGTTTTTAGAGGTTTGCAGCCAATAAGGCCTCGATTTGAGGCGCTTCAACGCGCGTCATGAGGTGTTTATAGGCTTTGATCGGATTTTGGCTGGAGAGAGGTGTTTTAACGTCATCCCAAGTCATAGCTGGTACAGAGAGGAAGTCCTCAACTCCAGTTGTGACCCCTGGCAGTACTGGTTTGAGGTAAAGGCTCAATAAACGGAATGCCTCTAGGGTGACACTACAAACGCGTTGTAAGTCCGCTTCACGCTCGGGATCCTTGGCGATTTCCCAAGGCTTGTTTTCATCCACAAAGGCATTGACCTTGTCAGCTAGTTCCATGATGGTGCGCAATGCCTTGGCATATTCACGAGCTTCATATAGCTCAGCAATTTTTTCATTGGCAGATGTAATGTCAGCAAGCAGCGGATTGTTCATTGCGGCATCAGAAACTACACCACCAAAGCGCTTCACCAAGAAACCGGCACTGCGACTGGCAATGTTGATGTACTTGCCTAGTAGATCGCTATTGACGCGTGCAACAAAGTCCTGGAGGTTTAAATCCAAATCTTCCATGCTGTCATTGAGCTTGGTTGCAAAGTAATAGCGGAACCAT
>JBEGUE010000080.1:0-2896 GCA_041179045.1 Pseudomonadota bacterium | reverse complement strand
GTTCAGAAGTATTGATTTTGTTCATCAGTATTGCCCGTTACTTCAGGCTGCTAAATTTCTTTTCAATATCGGTGATTTGAACCGCGCCAGGAAAGCGACTGCCATCATTAAAGAAAATGGTGGGTGTACCTGTAATGCCATAGGTTTTGGCAAAGGCCATATTTTTATCTAAAGGTGTGGTGCAGTCACCCTTACCGTTAGGTGCAATGCCATTGATCATCCAATCAGCATAGGCTTTTTGAGGATCGGCAGAACACCAAATTTGTTTCGACTTTTGCGCAGAGTCGGCTGACAAAATCGGGATAAGGTAGGTATAGACCGTGACGTTATCTAATTGCTGCAAGGATTTATCTAAACGCTTGCAGTAGCCGCAATTCGGGTCAGAAAAAATGGCTAACTGTCGACTGCCATTCCCGCGCACTACTTTTAAAGCATTTGATGGATTGAGGTCAGTCCATTTGATGCGATTGAGGTCTGCTTGTTTTTGCTCGGTAATATTTTTCCCAGTAGCGATCTCAATGATTTCACCCTGGATTAAATATTTACTATTCGCATCGGTATAAAACACGTCATTTCCAACTAACACTTCGTATATGCCGGAGATGGGAGATTGAGAAACACTTTTGATTTTTGTATTTGGGCCAATCTTTTTTTGGAGCTCAGATCTGATCTGCTGCTCTGATTGCGCGTTAACTATTCCCGCTAACAAAGTGAGGGAGCAAGCTAAAGCGAGAGTAGAAAGTAATTTATTCAAAATCAGCATCTCCGAGAGCGCGCTCAATGAGGCGCCGTTTAATAAAGTGACTACGGTTAACCATGCCCAGCCCCCAATTGCGTAGTTGCCTTTCAGTGCTACTGCTCGCTGAGAAAAGCTTTTTGAGTTTATCTGTTACCCAGAGTAATGCGCTGGTATCACCTTGACGTTGGCGCTCGTAGCGACGTAGTAGCACCACGTCATTGGGTGGTCGAAAAGATTCTCGCTTACCCAACACATGAAGTAGTGATGCAACATCTCTGAGGCCTAAATTTAAACCTTGTCCTGCTAGCGGATGAATGACATGCGCCGCATCTCCAATCAGAACTACTTTTGGATTTTCTGCTGGACCAATAAAACGACTCGCCTGAATTTTTCTAAGAGGAAAAGTGGCTGGTATTGAATTGAGCGTGAGCTCTCCCAGTTGCGCGCTGATTTCCCCATTAGCAATCGAGGAAAACTTTTCAGCCCACCCTGAAAAATCGAGCTTTAAAAGATCCTCGGCATTTTCTGGCGAGGTTGACCACACCATCGACACTTGTTTATTTGGTAGCGGTAACATCGCCACAATATCGCCGCCCGGCAGAAACCATTGATAAGCAGTTTCTAGATGGGCTCTACTGCAAATCCAATTGGCTACTACGGCATTTTGTGAGTAGCTTTCCTCTTTTGCAGAAATCCCTAACTCCGAGCGGATGGGTGAATTAGCGCCATCAGCAGCAATCAAGAGTTGCGCTCTCAAGCTTGAGCCATCCTTCAGGTGAAGAAGAATCCCATCAGTAATGACTTGAATATTTTCTACTGCGCCATTAATCCGCTCCAATTTACTTTGGAAGCGTGAAGCTTGATCTAGGGTGTGCTCGATTACGTTCGATTCACCAATCCAAGCTAGCTGGGGAGTGCCCGCTTCAAAAGCAGATAGATGCAGTTGATCCTGGGTTTCGCCGCGATCACCAAAAATGCGCATATCTCGAACAGCTTGTAAGCGGCTGTGATCAACGGCATCCCAAACCTGCAGATGGGCCAGTAATTTTTGGGTGCCGGGAGAAAAAGCATAAATACGTTGACCCCATTGACTGCCCTCGGGGGCAGCAAGCACCTGTCCTAAGTCGGGGGCAATCTGAATCGTTTGCAGTCCAAGTTGGGCTAGACCTAAGGCGCAAGCCTTACCCACTATGCCTCCGCCAATCACAGCGACAGCTACAGGCCGAATCTGAGAGGTATTTTTAGGTAATTTGATCAAGGTATTTGGGTGAACTTCTGACATATCTCGATGATATCGAAACTAGCCCTTTACAATACAGCCATGTCTTTGAAATGTGGCATCGTCGGCCTGCCTAACGTCGGCAAATCTACCCTTTTTAACGCGCTTACCAAAGCTGGAATCGCGGCAGAAAACTATCCTTTCTGCACGATCGAGCCCAATGTAGGCGTGGTTGAGGTTCCTGACCCCCGTCTTGCCGCTTTGGCTGAGATCGTCAAGCCTGAGCGCATCCTGCCAGCAGCTGTCGAATTTGTCGATATTGCGGGATTGGTGGCTGGCGCCTCCAAAGGTGAGGGTCTAGGGAACCAATTTTTAGCCAATATTCGCGAAACTGACGCCATTACCCATGTGGTGCGCTGTTTTGAGGATGCTAATGTGATCCACGTCGCCGGAAAGATTGACCCAATCTCCGATATCGCCGTCATCGATACCGAATTAGCTCTATCCGACTTAACTACGGTTGAAAAAACGCTACAACGCTCAAGTAAGGCGGCTAAGTCAGGAAATGACAAAGAGGCTGCAGCCCTAGTCGCTGTCTTGACCAAAGTGCAGGCTCATTTGGATCAAGCCCAGCCGGTACGCAGCATGAAGCTGACTGAAGAAGAAAACTTGCTCTTAAAGCCGCTCTGCTTAATTACAGCAAAGCCGGCAATGTATATCGCCAATGTCAAAGAAGACGGTTTTGAAAACAATCCGCATTTAGAGGCGGTGATTCAGCATGCGGCCAAAGAGGGTGCACCAGTGGTGGCGGTATGCGCCGCAATTGAGGCTGAGATTGCTGACTTGGATGATGCAGATAAAGCAGAGTTCCTTGCCGACCTAGGTATGGAGGAGTCTGGATTAGATCGCGTGATCCGTGCGGGTTATAAGTTATTAGG
>JBEGUE010000079.1:0-6715 GCA_041179045.1 Pseudomonadota bacterium | reverse complement strand
CAAATCGTCTTTCCACCATCTCAAACTGACCATCCTTACGAACACGCAAGATCGTACTAGAACGCGTTCCGTAGCTTGGAGTCTTAATAAATGCAGCAGATAAAGCTTTCTCCCAATCCGAACTAATACCGGTATTTGGAAGCTCTTGTGGGCTTGCTTCGTGCGTATCTGCCAGTAAGCGCAGATAGTGATCTGCATTCTTGAGTTGTCCGCTATCCATTGCCAGTGTTTGCGCAAATGCTGCTACCCGGTGATTTACTTTGGGCCATGGTGTATCCAGCATCGCATTGGATAAACCATACACTCCAGGGCTCAACGCCTGTTCGGGAAATACTTTTCTGGGGCGAATACTTTGACCCATCATGAGGCGATTGCTTACCCAATGCATCTCAGCGTTTTCTGGATCACTGAGATCCGCCATCAGCAGGTTAAATCCGTTGTAGAGCTCAAACCGTTTTGTATTTTCTTGGATGTAAGCATGCGGTTTGTGCTGGCCCGTAAGATAGTGCAGACTAAGCTCACCACGAGTTCTGGCATCGGGATTTTTTTCGCTTGGCGCCCTAACATTAGTCAATGCGGCAAAGCGCCCCGTCTTGGTGAACCCTAACCAAGTTCCCGGGCTGCCCAATACATCTGCTCGGTCTTTACCGGCCAATACATCAGGGTGCTCCGACCACCATCCCATGGGATCAGTATCGCGCTCATAAAATTCATCACGGTTTGCCGCAACTACCAAAGGGTAGTCTGGATGTGATTTCCAGGCAAAGAGAATTAAGCACATAACAATATGAGTGGAGTCAGGGGGAGATTAAATTTCTAATAAAGGGTAGGGCAGAGAATCTAGCATTAAGACCGGCCCATCGCTCGTACCCAGATGTATTGCTCCCATCTCAAGGGCGTCAAGCTTACATTCAACCTGAAGATCAATGCGAGCTGTATTTGCCGCATTACTAGCCGCAAGTACCACCATGCCGCATGGCTGGCTTGCATCACCCTCTTGAAATAACTCTACGCCTGGTTTTGAAAGTTATAATGCTGTTGCACTGGTATCGATATGCGTCAGTTGCAGTCTACGTTTTACTGCGCCACGGTATTGGCTGCGAGCAACAATTTCCTGGCCCGGGTAACAACCTTTTTTGAAATCCACACCAGCGACAGATTCAAAGTTAATCATCTGTGGAACAAATTGCTCCTGAGTTGCTAAAACAATTCGGGGGATTGCACTCAATACCTCTAAAGAATTCCACTGATCTAGTGATCCCTGATCCACTGATGGCAAAGTAGCTCCAGATTTTTTCTGGGCGATAAGGAGGCGCTGAAAAGATTGATTTTGAGTCAATACGTCAGGCATGCGCAATACGAGGGAGTCTTTGGGTGGATTAGAGGATTGGACAGCATTCTGGCTTTGATAGGCGCCAAATACTTCCCAGTCATTAGAGGCATCCACCACCTTTACTTTTGAGCGCAGTACGTACATCGACAATCGTTTTGCAGTGCTCGCTGCAATATCTTTGGAAACAAAGAGGGCAAAACGATCCTCCGACTCAACCGATTCTGGAAACAGGCCAAGCCAAGCGCTAGAGAGAAGACGTCCTTTGGGGCTGCAATAGCCAACCAATCGAACCGAATCAGAGCCCTGTGCAATATCGCCCAACATGGTGCGCTTGAGGCTAAGCACGGAGTTACTTAATTGACTTTGTAGCAAGGCTGCTGCATCAGGTCCCTCGACCAGGATCAAGCCCCAATGGCTTAGAGGGGTAAATCCATGGCTTAGGCTGGAGGCGGGCATTGTGGTGTTTTTTGGGATTTGGGTCATGAGCTTTTATCATAGCTTGATGAGCAGAAAATTTCAGAGAAGTCTTTTTATTAAACCTTCAAAAGGTAGTGGGTGGAAATCCATTGCCCTCATCTTTATTTCCTTAGCGCTTATTTTGTACGCAGCCATCTTTTTATGGCCGGTTGTGCCGGCTACATCAAATCTTGATAAGGGGTCTGCCTATAAAGTCAAGATAAGCCCCCAATCTAGCCTCACTGCAATTGCGGGTCAGCTGTCAGAGCAGGGCGTATCTACCAATGTAGTGACTTTTCAATTGGCGGCAAGAGCACTTTTTGTTGGCGCTAAGTTAAAGCCGGGAACCTATCTGCTGGCTCCTCGCGCTAGCTTGGGAAATATTTTGTTGCAAATAGCCCGCGGCGATCCAGTTCGAGAGAGTGTGGCCATTATTCCAGGCATGACCATATGGCAACTTAGGGCTCTGATTGATAAACATCCGGCGTTAATTCATCAGACTAAGGGTATGAGCTCCAAGGAGTTATTGAATGCTATCGGACTGACTTACCCAGGCGATGAGGGGCTCTTTTATCCGGATACCTATATTTTTGATCCAGATGATTCAGATACTTCAATCTATCGAAGGGCATCACAGGCGATGCAAAAGCAGTTAACGGCTGCTTGGGAGCAGAGGGACTCAGCAACACCCTTAAAAAGCCCATACGAACTGCTCATTTTGGCCTCAATCGTAGAAAAAGAGACCGGGCGGTCAAGCGATAGATCCTTGGTCTCGGCGGTTTTCGTGAATCGCCTCAATTTAAAGATGCCCCTCCAGACTGATCCAACCGTAATTTACGGAATTGGCCCTAAATTTGATGGCAATCTGCGAAAAACAGATTTACGCAGAGACAGTCCCTACAATACTTATATGCACAAAGGTTTGCCACCAACGCCAATAGCTATGCCGAGCAAGGAGTCACTCCTCGCTGTGATGCATCCGGCAAAAAGTGATGCGGTGTATTTTGTAGCCCGTGGTGATGGCACCAGCCATTTCTCCAAAACCTTGAAAGAGCACGAAAGCGCTGTTGATCAGTTTCAACGTAAACGCAATTCTTCAACCCAATCAAAGCAACAGTAATCGTTATGACATCTCAATTTCCAGGTTATTTCATTAGCTTTGAAGGTATAGACGGCGCAGGTAAAAGTACGCACATTGAATCTTTTGGCAACATGATTAAACAGCGCTATCCTAATCGCGATGTTGTGATGACTAGGGAGCCCGGTGGCACTCAACTAGGTGAACAACTGCGCGCTTTATTACTTGAAGCCCCAATGAATTTAGAAACTGAGGCATTGCTGATGTTCGCTGCTCGTCGAGAGCATATTGCGCAAGTAATAGAGCCAGCACTACAAGCGGGAAAGATTGTGATTTCTGATCGCTTCACGGATGCGAGCTTTGCATATCAAGGCGGTGGTCGTGGCTTAAGCCTAGCGAAGCTAAATGATTTGGAGAAATGGGTTCAGGGTCGCCCCGATGGTTCCTTGCTTCAACCAAATTTGACCTTCCTTTTTGATTTGCCTGGTTCAGTTGCAGAAGCTAGGAGATCAAAGGTAAGGGCGCCCGATAAATTTGAAAAAATGGATCTAGATTTTTTTGAAAAAGTTCGCCAAGAGTATTTACGTAGAGCAAAGGCAGATCCAAATCGCTTTTATCTAGTGGATGCCACCCAAACACCAGAGGCTATATGGCATGAGCTTGAGTCATTGGAGATGAAGCTCTAAATGAGTGATGTGATGTCTTCAAATGAATCAGTGAAAAAAATAGCCCCATGGCTAGAGCCCATCTGGGATGGCATGAACTTGGCTGCGTTTCCAAATGCAGTCCTGATACATGGTCAGTCCGGTATTGGCAAGTTTGAATTTTCCATTGAGTTAGCTAGAGCACTTTTGTGCGAGACGTCCGCTGCGATAAAGTCTTGCAAGCAATGCGAAGCCTGTCGGTGGTTTGACTCCGGCAACCACCCTGACTTTATTGCCCTAGTTCCAGAGACCCATCGCAAGCTTTTGCCACAGGGTAATTTTGATTCCGATTCCGAGTCTCCAAAAAAATCTAAGGCCAGTCAAGCTGATAGTGATGGCGATGCGCCTGAGAAAAAAGAAAAGAAGAGCATTTCCATTGAGGATGCTCGCAGTGCAATTGAAGGCCTCTCTATAGGTTCTCATCGTGGGGGCAACCGAGTCATTTTGGTTTACCCGCTAGAAATGCTGAGATCAGACTCTGCAAATACTCTGCTGAAATCTCTTGAAGAGCCTCCAAAAAACACCATCTTTATTTTGTTAGCAGATCGCCTTGATCGTGTTTTGCCAACTATTCGTTCTCGTTGTCGCTTGCTATCTGCACCTCGCCCAGATCGATTAAGTGGCCTCAATTGGTTGCATACCCAATTAAGTAAGATTCCGGGTTTGAAAATGAGTGATGCCGATGTCGAGTCTATTTACGATGAGCAGGGTGGGGCACCTTATGCTGTATTGGATTCTTTAATTGCACGTCACAATAAGGATGAAAAGGATGAGCTGACAATTGCCATCCAAGCATCACGCTATTTATTGCAAGCAATGTCGCAGGGCGCTCGAATCCATTGGCTAGATGCTGCCGATAAGACGCAAAAAGCCCGGTATTCAGTTTTATTGGCCACTATGCAACGTTGGGTTTCTGATGTGCAGAGTTGTGCCCAAATGGGTTCTCCACGCTATTACCCTAAGCATGAGGCAGCTATCCAGATTCTTGCCCAGCAAGCGCGCCTTCCAAAGCTGCTCCGCTTTTGGAAGTCTCTGATTCAGGCGCGGCGCCATGAAAATCACCCATTGGCCACCCGCATTCAACTAGAAGCGTTGCTATCTCAGTACCAGCAGGTATTTGAAGACTAAAATAGTGAGTTATGTTTATAGACTCACACTGCCATCTCGATTTCCCAGAGTTTCAAAGCCGTCTACCTGAGGTTTTGTCGAATATGGCCGCCTGCAAGGTGAGTCATGCTTTGTGTGTTTCGGTGGATATTCCTGACTTTCCCAAGGTGCGAAAGTTGGCAGAAGATCATGCTCATTTATATGCCTCAGTTGGGGTTCATCCAGATTACGAAGATACGCCAGAACCCAGCTTTGAATTCCTAGTCAAGGAAGCAAAACACCCCAAAATCATTGCGATTGGCGAAACTGGGCTCGATTACTTTCGCATGGGCGATCGTAGCTATGAATCTATGGAATGGCAAAGAGAGCGCTTTAGGACGCATATCCGCGCCGCTATTGAAGCCAAGAAGCCTCTGATCATCCATACGCGATCTTCTTCTGTTGATACCCTCAGAATCCTCAAAGAGGAGGGTGCTGATCGGATTGGCGGTGTCATGCATTGCTTTACAGAAACCACTGAAGTTGCCAAGGCTGCTATTGATATGGGTTTCTACATCTCGTTTTCTGGCATTGTGACCTTTAAAAGCGCCAAGGATCTACAAGAAACCTGCAGGGAAGTTCCTCTTGATCGCATGCTGATTGAGACGGATTCGCCTTATTTAGCCCCAATTCCTTATCGCGGCAAGACGAATGAGCCTGCTTGGGTCTCTAAGGTTGGTGAATTTGTTGCTGATCTGAAGGGCGTTTCAGTTGAACTGCTGGCAGAACAGACCTCTAGAAATTTTTTCCAATGTTTTCAGATAAATAGATCAACATCATGAGAAGTTCATTTAAATATAGCCATTTTTTTCCCGCATTTTTACTGTGCTTTTCAGGCTTGATTACTGCACAAACTGCTGATCAGATTACAGATTTCACCAAGGCAGCAAAGTTTGATGATGTCTCAGAGGTGCAATCTTTGATAAAAGCTGGTGTTAGCCCAAATGCGCTCGATCCCAGGGGCAATCCCATGCTTATCGTTGCCATTCGGGATAAATCTATTAAGGTGACGGACTTATTGCTCTCAAATCCAGTCACAAACGTAAATTTGACCAACAAAAGCGGTGAAAATGCATTAATGCTGGCTGCATTTGATGGCGAGCTGGCTCTAGTAAAGAACTTAGTTCTTGAAAAAAAAGCTGCTGTAAATAAGCCTGGTTGGGCACCAATTCACTATGCAGCCACTAATGGGCATTTAGACATTACTCAGTTTTTAGTGGCTAATGGTGCCCAGGTTAATTCCTTAAGTCCCAGTGAGACAACGCCATTAATGATGTCTATTGGGTCCGGCAATGACCAATTAATCAAATACTTACTTGATAACGGCGCAGACTTGCGTTTGAGAAATCATGAGGGATATACCGCTATAGATGTTGCTCAATTATTTGGCAAAGATGACATTCGTGATGGCTTAATGTCGCGTTGGGTAAAGCTCTATAACCAGCAATACCCAGGCGGCCCTAAGAAGACTCCATGATAAGTTACATATCTACTTAATGCGTATAATCATTATTATGTCAAACAAGAAATGTAACTGAATTTAACGGATCACATTGATGACTTTGAGCGGCTTGTTGGACAAGCTTCCCGGCCTGAATTCCCTCCCCAGCTTCAGCACTCTCTTTGCTGAGATTAATGCCGATATGGGAGATAGCGACATCTGGGTGTTGTTATTTCTGACGTGTTTGATGCTGACATTTCACGGCCTGAGCGTCTTATCAATCGCAGGAATATTCCATTGGATTGACCAGAAACTTGAAAATAAACGAGTTTATGGAGCCAACTTTGTATCGTATTTCCTCGCCATTCTATTGATTATTGCCATTCATCTACTTGAAATCATTGCCTGGGCCTATATTTGTTTGGGATTGCAGGTGTTTCCAACAAACCTTCAAACTCTGTATTTTGCTGGCGAGATGTATACAACCGTTGGCTACGGCGAATATGTTCTTGCTACGCGCTGGCGGATTTTGCCCATCATTATTTCTTTCTCCGGAA
>JBEGUE010000078.1:0-8297 GCA_041179045.1 Pseudomonadota bacterium | reverse complement strand
CGAATTTCTTCACTTAGCCGCTTGGCATCGTTTGCAAAGCGTGCGGCAGAATAGGATTCAGTAGGTTCTAAAATATCAATTAAGTGATGCTGAACTGCCGCTTGCTCTGCATGGGTTGGTTTAGCGCTACCAATATCCAGTCCGCGATATACCAAGGCAGAGTCCATGCTAATGATTTCTATAGTTTTGCCAATCGATTTCGCATACTCAGCCAATGCCATCGCGATATGGGTTTTGCCTGCGCCTGTAGGGCCAACAATACAGAGTATGGGTGGCTGATAAGCTAAATGCGTAGGCTGAATGTGAGGTTCAGTTTGCATACCCCATTATAAGAATGAAATAAGCAAACTCTATAGAGATTGAGAGCACACCGCTTAATGCAGTTTAGTTTGGCCCTCCAAGGTAGCAATATGCTCACGAATATCTGCCGCATCTTCTGCGCCAGGCATTTCGCTTAAGTAGCGGTGAAGATCGGCTATCGCAGGCCTCACATATTCTAATTGCGCAAAAATCAAGCCGCGATCACGAATCTCTTCAGCTGAGTCTGGCAACAAAATTACCAAACGCTCTTGAATGCCCAACAGACGCTCCCAGCGCTCATCTTCTGAATAAATCATTTTGAGATTTCTCATAAAGCGCGAGAGAATTTCTCGAGAGCTAGAGGCTCGTAAGAAAATATTGAGTGGCAGACTGAGCTCACCGCGATAGCCTTTGGCATCGAGATAGGGATCAAGCATCTCTTGTAGTTGATTTTTGGAGAGGGATTCACCATTCAATGGGTCCATGATGATTTCGCCTTGTTGTAAGGAGATGCGCATCATGAAGTGATTCGGAAAAGATACTCCGCGAATATTTAAACCAATTTGCTGTCCAAGTTCCATCATTAAGATCGCCAATGAGATTGGAATACCGCGACGACTCTCAATGATCTGGTGGAGATAAGAATTCTCGGGCGCGTAAAAATCATTCTGATTTGGACCAAAGCCCAGCTCGTTATAAAAGAAATGTTTGAGTAGTTGCAGGCGCTGAATTGGTGGCGTATCTGGAGTAATACGCTGTTTGATTTTATTGCCCCACTGATCGATCTGATCCAGTACGCCCTGAACATCGAGATCTGGGTAGGCATGTTGTGCAACTGCCACCGCTGCCTCAGTTAAAGGGAAGTGCTCATCTTCCGCTACGAGGGAAGTGAAATAGTCGAGTTGTTGTGTAGGCATAAAAGCTATTTTGCATGACGTAGGAATTTTTGCCAGCGGATGCCAACAAGCCATAAAGCTGAGAAATACACTACTGCAGCAGCGGCTAGCCAGGCAGCCAGCAATCCAACTCGAATCCACGCGCTAGATTGCAGTGCAATCCAATCATGTGCAGTGGCAGCGTAATACAAGAGCAGCGCAAAAGGAATCAAAGCGAGCAATAGCTGCCCTAAGTACTTTAACCAAGCGGCGCTAGGTAAGGCGCCACGCCGATGCAGACCTACCCACAGTAGTGCTGCATTCAAGCAAGCGCCAGCGCCAACCGACAGCGCGAGGCCGGCATGCCCTAACCAAGGAACAAAAACCAAATTGGCTAATTGGGTTGCCACCAAGACGAGTAAGCCAATCTTGACTGGTGTGCGGATATCTTGGCGGGAATAGAATCCAGGGGCCAAGATCTTGACCAGAATGAGGCCAATCAGTCCAACGCCATAAGCCGCCAGAGCGCGCTGTGTCATCAATACGTCTAAGGCAGTGAACTTGCCGTAGTGATATAAAACTGCTGCTAGTGGCTCTCCAAAAATAAAGAGGGCGATTGCACAAGGCGCTGCCAACAAAAAGGTGAGCTGCAAGCCCCAAATTAAAAGCTCACCCGCATGCATCAAATCATTTTTTGCGTTTGCTTTGCTCAGGCTTGGTAGTAGGACTGTCCCCAGAGCTACCCCCAAGAGTGCTGTTGGAAATTCCATGAGGCGATCAGCATAGGAGAGCCAAGATACGCTACCTGTTTGTAAGCGAGAGGCAATATTGGTATTGATAATGAGAGAAATCTGGGCGACTGAGACTGCAAATACGGCAGGGCCCATTAATTTCATGACGCGACGGGCATCCGGATTTTGAACTGCTGCTTTAATTGCTCCAGGCAGGAGTCCCACTCTTGGAAGCAGACCCAAATGCGCGAGGGCTGGAATTTGAATGGCTAGCTGCAATACGCCACCCAAGAGTACGCCAATACTCAGAGCGTAAATCGGTTGATCTAGGTGGGGTGCCAAAAAGATAGCGCTACCAATCAAGGCTAAATTGAGCAAAACCGGGGTAAACGCGGGAATGGCAAAGCGGCCAAAGGTATTGAGGATCCCCGCAGAGAGCGAAACCATTGAAATGAGGCCGATATAAGGGAACATGATGCGGGTCATGACTACGCTTGCCTCATAGGCTGGACCGCCCTCAAAGCCCGTAGCAATCGTTAGAATCAGCAGGGGGGCACCAACGACCCCAAGCAATACCGTCAGCAGCAAAGCCCAAAATAAGAGCGTGGCGACTGCATTTACGAGGATTTGGGACTGCTTTACATCTCCCTGACTCGAGATTTCTCCCAAAATGGGTACAAAAGCCTGAGAAAAGGCACCCTCGGCAAAGAGCCTACGCAGCAAATTGGGTAGTCTGAAAGCCACATTAAAGGCGTCTGTCCACTCAGAAGCCCCAAAACTACGGGCAATCAGGGTTTCCCGGAGAAGTCCGGTAATCCTGGAGAGCATGGTGAGGGAGCTGACCTTAGCGGCAGCTGAAAGCAGATTCATGGGCTAATTTTCCCCTATTTATCAAGCGGCTGGGCTTTTTTAGTCCTTTAATGTAAAATCTTGGGTTTTGGTGAGTCAGCTTACAAATTTGGCGAACCCACACAGAATTTTAGTTAACCGTATTTTGTAATTTTCATATAGCAAGGTTTAAAGATGGCCAATACCGCACAAGCGCGTAAACGCGCACGGCAGGCAGTAAAACAGAATGAGCACAACTCCAGCTTGCGTTCAAAGCTTCGTACTTCCATTAAGGCAGTTCGTAAAGCAATTGAAACTGGCGACAAGGATGCTGCTGCTAAAGTATTCGCAGCAACTCAGTCCACAATCGATAAGATTGCTGACAAAAAGATTGCTCACAAAAATACTGCATCACGTCAGAAATCACGTTTGTCTGCAGCCATCAAGGCGATGGCAGCGTAAGACTTTTATAGATTTAGGCAGACTTTAGAGCAATCTAGAGTCCAAGCCCGCTCCTTATCAGAGCGGGTTTTTGTTTTTAGGACTGGGATTGTGGATTCGGTTCGAATTCGCAAGCTTCTTCGATTGGCAGGCAATTGTCTTTGGCAAAGTTCATGACAAAGTCGAGTGCTCTTGGATCGAGATCTCTCAGTCTGGTATCAACAACAACGCATTTCACTTGTGCGATTACCACTGGTCTGGCGTAGGGTGAATAAGTGAAGCGGGGATCGCCAGCATCGCCTGGTGGGCGAAATGTGGCCATCACTCCGCAAAGACGTTCGGCCCAGTCACTGGGGCGAAAAGGTTTGCCAGAGTTTGTAATGCCTTGAATGAAAAGCTTTTTATGGTTCAAGTTGGCGTAGAAATCGTAGTAAGGAATCGGTGTTACTTAGACCTTAGCTTAACAGTCTGCAAAGGCCATAAGATGACTTTAGTAACTATTTTCGTGCAGTTCGATGCCCCAAACAAAAAATGCAAGCTAAAACTCTCGTAGAAAGCTCAACAATGACATCTTTGGCGAAGCCCCAATTGCCTGGCCAGGTTAAGCATTACTTGCAGTTTGCTGACCTGACACGCGAAGAATACGACTATCTCCTCAAGCGCTCTGCATGGCTCAAAACGAAGTTCAAAAGTTACGAGACTTGGCACCCCTTACACGATCGTACTTTAGCCATGATCTTTGAGAAGCATTCGACTCGTACTCGCCTCTCCTTTGAGGCGGGCATACACCAGCTTGGCGGTCATGCTGTATACCTAAACACCCGAGATACCCAGTTGGGTCGTGGCGAGCCTGTAGAGGACGCTGCGCAGGTCATCTCCAGGATGACGGACATCATCATGATCCGCACCTTTGGCCAAGAGATTATTGAGCGCTTTGCCGCCAATTCTCGAGTCCCCGTGATCAATGGCCTTACCAACGAATACCATCCCTGCCAAGTATTGGCTGATATCTTTACTTTCGTAGAGGCGCGCGGCCCGATTCAGGGTAAGACGGTTGCTTGGGTAGGTGATGCCAATAATATGGCCTACACCTGGATTCAGGCGGCAGAATGTTTGGATTTCCAAATTCGCTTTTCAGCCCCCGGTGGCTATCAGCTGGATGACTCTAGACTGACTGCGAAAGCTTTAAAGCACCTGACAATTTGCGCTGATCCAAAAGACGCCTGCAAAGGTGCCGACTTGGTTACTACCGATGTATGGACCAGCATGGGTTACGAGGATGAAAATACTTCTCGTATGGCCGCTTTTAAGGATTGGATGGTGGATGCGGAGTTGATGTCTTTGGCTAAGCCAGATGCCCTATTTATGCACTGCTTGCCAGCGCATCGTGGTGAAGAGGTTTCAGCAGAGGTAATTGATGGGCCTCAAAGCATCGTTTGGGAAGAGGCTGAAAATCGTTTACATGTTCAAAAGGCCTTGATGGAGTATTTGCTCTGCGGCCGTTTAGACTAAATGCTTTAGTAATTTATTTTTGTTGGTGATTAGTTAATTTTTTGATTGAATAGAAATCATGTCTGATATTAAAAAAGTAGTTTTAGCGTATTCCGGTGGTCTTGATACCAGTGTGATTCTTAAATGGCTTCAAGATACTTACCAATGTGAGATCGTGACTTTCACAGCTGATTTAGGTCAGGGTGAGGAGTTGGAGCCAGCACGTGCCAAAGCACTGCAGTTTGGCATCAAGCCAGAAAATATTTTTATCGATGACTTGCGTGAAGAGTTTGTGCGCGACTTTGTATTCCCGATGTTCCGCGCCAATACGATTTACGAAGGCGAGTACCTGCTAGGCACTTCCATCGCCCGCCCATTGATCGCTAAGCGTCAAATTGAAATTGCTCGTGCGACTGGTGCAGACTCTGTATCGCATGGCGCTACTGGCAAAGGTAACGACCAGGTACGTTTTGAGTTGGGTTACTACGCACTCGAGCCAGGAATTAAGGTAATTGCACCATGGCGTGAGTGGGACCTACTCTCACGTGAAAAATTGATGGCTTATGCAGAAAAGCATGGCATCCCAGTAGAGATGAAGCATAAGCAGGGCGGCTCACCTTATTCTATGGATGCCAACTTATTGCACATCAGCTACGAAGGTCGTCATCTCGAGAACCCGAATGCTGAAGCAGAAGAATCGATGTGGCGTTGGACGGTGTCTCCTGAGAAAGCCCCAGATGCTCCAGAAATTATTGAAATTGAATTCCGTGCCGGTGATCCGGTAGCAATTAATGGCAAAGCTTATAAACCGCATGAGTTGTTAGCTGAACTCAATCGCATTGGTGGCATGCATGGCATTGGTCGTCTTGACTTGGTTGAGAACCGCTTTGTAGGTATGAAAAGCCGTGGCTGTTATGAAACCCCTGGCGGCACTATTTTGCTAAAAGCACACCGCGGTATTGAGAGTATTACTTTGGACCGTGAAGTAGCTCACCTCAAAGATGACTTGATGCCACGATATGCAAGCTTGATCTACAACGGTTTGTGGTGGGCGCCAGAGCGCCTAGCTCTTCAAACCTTGATCGACCACACGCAACAAATGGTAAATGGTGTTGTGCGTCTGAAGCTTTACAAAGGATCTGTCTCGGTGATCTCGCGCGATTCAGCGAATACGTTGTTTGACCAGACTATCGCTACATTTGATGATGATGGCGGTGCTTACAACCAGGCTGATGCTGGCGGATTCATCAAGCTCAATGCTTTGCGTATGCGAATTGCTGAAACTGCAAGACGTAAGCGTGCGAAATAACTCAGATAAACAATAAGCTAGTAACTCAGATTAGGAAGAATAAAGATGCAATTTGATCAAGTTTCTGTAAGTAAAAAAGCCAATGTATTTTTCGATGGTAAGTGCGTATCCCATACTGTGACCCTGCCAAACGGTGTTCGTAAATCTGTTGGCGTGGTGTTGCCGAGCACTTTGCGTTTTGACCTGAGCACTAAAGAAATCATGGAAGTGGTTGACGGTAATGCATTTGTCAGTATTAACGGCGCCCCAGAGGTGGAGTTCAAGGCTGGTCAGAGTTGGGAAGTGGAAAAAGGTGGTTATTTCATTATTCGTGCCGAGTCTCCAGTGCATTATGTTTGCCACTTTGAATAAGTGAGTTTGCGAGTAAGGTGAGTCTCTCCCATTTACCCAAAAGAAAACGCAGATCCCGGTCTGCGTTTTTTGTTTTATAGCTAGGATCAGTCGCCTATTTTCTTGGTAGCCCCTGAATGACTGTGCCAGGAACAATCACCCTTTCTGAGAACCACTGTTTATTCATCTCTAGGGCGTAACGTACTGCGACTTTAGGACAGTGATTATTTGTGGTCTCGGCCTGCATCTCTTCGATATTCACAATCTTGCCGTCATCGGCAATGAAGGCAATCGATAGCGGAATCTTCGTATTGTTCATCCAGAAACAATGACCAGCTTTTTGCTCAAAGATAAAGAGCATGCCGGAGTTGGTAGGCATGCTGGTGCGATTCATGAGTCCGACTTCGCGCGCTTTGGGTGTATCGGCTAACTCTGCCTGAATACGATAGATGCCTGTCTTGAGTTCAATTGTGGGTAGGCCGACATTCTGCTGTGCAAACAATGGCACTGAAAAGAGTCCGGAAATTACTGCTAGTGAAAAGATCAGTTGTTTGAAATTGGGTAAGCGCATGGTGTTTTGATTGGTGTGAGTGAGTGAGACTGATTCTAAGGCAGGGCTAGTAAGGCGAGAAAATATAGGCGAAAAAAAACCCAGGAACAAGTCCTGGGTTTTAGTAATGATCTAAAGCAGATTAAGCTGCTTGGATATTAGTAGCTTGTTTGCCCTTAGGACCTTGGGTAATGTCAAACGTTACCTTTTGGTTTTCCTTGAGTGTTTTAAACCCAGGCATTGTGATTGCGCTGAAATGCGCAAACAACTCTTCTTCACCATCATCAGGTTTGATAAAGCCAAAACCTTTTGCATCATTGAACCACTTAACAATTCCGGTCGCCATGCGAACTCCATTACATAAACTTAAAACAACCGTGATGAGGGTGAATACTTTTTAATCAGTCTCGCTCTACAACACGCCTAAATAGGACTTTAAATAAAGCCTACCCCCTGATTGTTTGCCCTTTATGGTGGGGTGTCAAGGGGGTGGGTAAATATAGTTACTGTAAATCCCCCCTTTTTTTATCGAAAAATGCCCCAATATAGTATTTAAGGCACTTTCTTGATGGTTTTTTTGCAACAAAGCTCCAAAATCCCAATTTTTATATCTGTGTTTAGAATGTTTCATATGAGTCGTACAACGAAAAATCCAACGGTTGGCAATCCAAACAACCCTCACATTGAAGACACCATTCTTCTCGAAAAGCAGGCCGAGAAACTAAAGTCGCCTTCGATGTATAAAGTTTTACTATTAAATGACGATTACACGCCAATGGAATTTGTGGTGATGGTCATTCAGGAGTATTTTAATAAGGATCATGAGACAGCTACACGGATCATGTTGCAGGTTCATTTAGTTGGCAAAGGCATTTGCGGTTTATTTACACGTGATGTTGCAGCAACAAAAGTGCATCAAGTTATCGAGCTCTCCCGCGAAGCGGGTCACCCACTACAGTGCACTATGGAGGAAGCATGATTGCCCAGGAATTAGAAGTAAGTTTGCACATGGCGTTTGTTGATGCGCGAGCTTCAAGACATGAATTTATTACGGTTGAGCATTTACTTGCCGCCTTACTAGACAACGCGACCGCAGTGGAGGTTTTAAAAGCCTGCGCTGTCAATATTGCTGAGCTTCGTGCTCAACTCAAAAATTTTATTAATGACAATACGCCTGTAGTTCCGGGCAACGATGAAGTTGATACTCAACCAACGCTAGGTTTTCAGCGCGTGATCCAACGCGCCATCATGCATGTGCAATCTACCTCTAATGGGAAGAAGGAAGTTACTGGGGCAAATGTCCTCGTGGCGATCTTTGGTGAGAAAGATTCGCATGCAGTGTATTTCTTGCAGCAGCAAGGCGTCACTCGTTTGGATGTAGTGAACTTTATTAGCCACGGTGTACGTAAAGATCAAGCTGAGAGCGTCAAGCCTGCTGAGGC
>JBEGUE010000077.1:0-2647 GCA_041179045.1 Pseudomonadota bacterium | reverse complement strand
TGTTGAACTGCATCCATGGATAAAGCACGAATGGCGTTTGCCATGCGAATTTGAAGGTTTGACATCGTAAATTGGGTCTCTAGGAAATTAATTAGCTATATTTCAGTAATGCCTCAATTTTATCTTCCCGGGCCATGGGAAAACCAAAAGCCAAATACCCTCACGCCAGAGCTCGCCCATCACTTGCGCGTGCGCCGCATCCAAGTCGGTGAATTCTTCCCCATCTTTGACGGAAACGGTCAAGTTGCCCAGGCAAAACTACTCTCCCTCAGCAATAAATCCGGGGAAGCTGAACTGAGTGATATTCGCCTTGATACCCATCGCGAAAGTCCCTATGCCATTACCTTAGCCCAGGGCCTAGCAGGCGGAGACAAGATGGACTGGGTCGTTGAAAAGGCTATAGAGACTGGTGCTCAGGTCATTGCTCCACTGCAATGTGAGCGCTCAGTCATCAAATTAACGCGTTCTAATGACCTTGAGCGTGCTCAAAAGCGCCTTTTGCATTGGGAAGGCATTGTTCAGGCCGCTTGCGAACAATGTGATCGCACAGTTTTAGCCACAGTAGAGCCGGTACAAATTTTCACAAGTTATTTGCAGAAGACGAATAAAGCTAAACTTAAGCTACTTTTAAGCCCAGATACCGACAAAAGCTTGTATTCAGTTCTAATTGATAACCCGCCCCAGGACATTATTCTCATGATTGGGCCCGAAGGTGGGCACACCCCAGAAGAAGAGGCTCAGGCTCAGGCAGCCGGCTATCAAATCGTATCTATGGGCGATCGAGTATTGCGCACTGAAACTGCCGGAATCGTGGCGATCACCGCTGTTCACAGCATTTGGGGTACAGAAATGCAAAATCGCCTCAAATAGAGACGATTTATGCTGTTTTACTAACTTACTACTGCGCTTGTTAAAACAAGTACTTAGGCAAAAGAGTAGAACACACGATACGGCGTGCGGCGCTCAGACCAAAAGTCCACAGCATCACGGAACACATCAAGCAGGGTCTCGCGAGCTTCTTTATCAAACTTCTGAGTACAAGGCAAACCTTCGAGCACCACTACAAAACCTGGCTGCGGACCGGACTTATCAACAGTCGTTGTCAAAGCATCCAACAAAGGATCGAAATTCTTCGCTTGTTGCTTAGTGAATGTGTAGGCAATCGCAATCGCCTCTAAAACTTCACCCTTAGTCATCGCATTTGCACAATTAGCGTAAATGAAATGCTGGCCAAGCTCAGTAGCAGCCTCCTGAAGATCAGGGGTGCGGAAAGCACGAATGGATTGCACGATATTAGGGCGCACACTGCGCAACATTGCCGGCGGTCCGGCATCGCGAACGGCCAAAGCGGCACGCCAGGAAGCTGTCACTTTTTTCCCCGAAACTTGATTTGCTGCATAGGTTTGTAAACGAGATAAACCGCCCTCAGCATAGATATTGGCAGCGGATGACTCGGTATCGAGTCGATCGTTACTATCCCAACTTTCAGCCCGACTGTGTTCGTCAAAGCCTACTGTAGTGCCGTTTTCAGAGCGATTATTCATGATGGATGCTAGATTACCCTTAACACGCCATCAAATCAAGCCCAATTACAGTGCATTTTATATAAACTGTTGATTTATATAGTAATTATTTATGATAGTTAATACTAACTAACATAAATAATAGCCCATCCACAGGTCTTAAGCCGCCCCTCTCGCGTTAGTTGCTGCCTCAACTACCGCCAAGGTGGTTACGTTAACGATACGACGCACCGTAGCTGCTGGCGTCAAGATGTGAATTGGCTTAGCAACTCCTAAAAGCAATGGTCCGATTGCGATACCGTTACCAGCAGCGGTCTTCAGTAAATTGTAGGAAATGTTGGCCGCATCGATATTGGGCAGAACCAACAAGTTAGCATCGCCTTTTAATGGTGATGAAGTTACCGCACCCGCGCGAATGGTTTCATCCAGAGCGCTATCACCATGCATTTCGCCATCCACCTCAAGACTAGGGTCTGCTTTTTGAATCAAAGCCAGCACGTCACGCATTTTGACTGCAGATGGAGCGCTACTTGAACCGAAGTTGGAATGGGACAAGAGTGCCACCTTAGGCGCTATGCCTAATTTACGCATTTCGTTTGCGGCCATCAGTGTGAGTTCAGCCAATTGCTCTGCTGTTGGATCGATATTCACATGGGTATCCACCAAGAAAACCTGGCGACCCGGCAAGATTAATCCAGACATAGCACCATAAACATTAGCGCCCGGCTCTTGACCCACCACCTCATCAATGTATTTCAAATGGGTTGCTAAGTTACCAACGGTTCCACAGATCATGCCATCAGCCATACCCTTGCTAATCATGACCGATCCAATCAAGCTATTGCGGCGACGCATTTCTAGCTTAGCAAAAGATTCGGTAACACCTTTACGCTCAGTTAAGGCTAAATAGGTTTGCCAGAAATCACGGAAGCGTGAATCACTCTCTGGATTGACGATGTCAAAGTCTTCGCCAGCCTTAATACGCAATCCGAACTTATCAATACGGTGCTCGATGACCGCAGGGCGACCAATCAAAATTGGGGTAGCCAAATGCTCATCAATGATGATTTGTACTGCACGCAATACGCGCTCATCTTCACCCTCAGCAAACACGATCCGTTTTT
>JBEGUE010000076.1:0-3089 GCA_041179045.1 Pseudomonadota bacterium | reverse complement strand
GTAGTCATGCCGATATTCTGAAGCATCTGGTGATGATTCATTTAGTTGAATATCTACAAGAAAAGCCTGGGGCTTTGACGATTGTTGATACACATGCTGGCGCTGGCATCTACAGTCTGACCGATGGCTTTGCCACTGTCAGCAAAGAAGCCGATCAAGGCATTTATCGCCTAGTTAAATTTGCAGAGAACAATTCAGTTAGTCCTGGCATAGCGAATTATCTCGACCACGTTCGTTCCGAGAATACCGCTAATGAAATTGCCGTCTATCCTGGCTCTCCATTTATCCTGGCACATCTACTGAGAGCACAAGATCGCCTGAAACTCTTTGAGCTACACCCCAAAGAAATTGATATCCTGCGCCACAATATCAGCCAACTCAAGCAATCAAAGCAAGTCGACATTTATGCGGAAGATAGCTTTGCAAGACTGAAGGGCTTAATGCCGCCACCGAGCAGGCGTGGTCTAGTGTTGATTGATCCATCTTATGAAGATAAGCAGGACTATCGATATCTTGATACTGCAATCGAAGAGGCTTTACATCGTTTCGCTACCGGGTGTTACGCAATTTGGTACCCCTGCCTCTCCAGAAGAGAATCCGCCTCTCTGCCGGATCATATGAAAAAGATTGCGACGGCTCATAAGCGCTCTTGGTTACAAGCTGAGCTTCGGGTTGAGAATGCCCCAAAAGAGCGACGTCTTCAGGCTAGCGGCATGTTCGTCATCAACCCACCATGGACTCTTGAAAAGCAGCTGTCTGAAAGCTTACCCATTCTTGTTAAGGCGCTAGGACAAGATAGCGGCGCCTCATTTGTATTAAAGAGTTTTGAAGCCTAAGCTTTTAGTCAGCATCCACGAAAGGGATTTATTCCCCTGATTCTTTGGTACTCATGGCTTTTTTGATGATGATGGCTGAGAGAGCCAATAGCAAAACCGCCCCACTCTCATATATCAAGTCAATCGTACTAATTCCCTTGCCCTGCAAAATAATCAGCCTGCAGAGGGCTGTAATGGCAATGAAGATGGGAATAGTGATTGGAATCTTGTTGTACTTATAGAAGGCTGCCACCATGCCTAGCACCTCGGCATAAATGAACATCAACAAGAGATCGGTCAAGGTAATTTTTCCGTTGAGGATAACGGTATACATCTCTATGCCGACACTAAAAATAGTAAAAAATGCAATGAGAATTAAAATTCCTTTTTCAGCTGCAGTAATCCATTCGTAAATTTTCATAATGTATGTACCTTAGCTAGATATCAGGAAAAGCTATATGGCATCACTGTGCAAGACCAGTTGCTGAAAAACCGCTGGGATATTACTTGCGCAGTAGTAACGCCTATTTCTTCTGGTATTTTTTTTGCTGACGAGATTGACGTTGATGAGTTTTTTCAAATGAAATTGCAGAGTCCCTGAGTCCACCCCGAACTGTTCGACTATTTCCTTGGGTGCAACTCCATCCTCGCCTGCCTGCATGATGAAATCAAAAACCTGTAATCTGATTTCACAACCCAAGGCTTCAAATACTGAACAAAATTTCATGATCGTCATATTAGCTCCCTTACATCACCTCAGAATCTGCCTTTAAAAAAGTTGACTTCTCTTATTGGGCACTTGCCCTAAAGCTTGTTGAATACCGCTTAACGGCATCAACTAAAACAGCAACATTCTCTGGGGGAGTAAATTGTGAAATACCATGACCCAGATTAAAAATATGTCCATCGAGTGGATTGCCACCAGCAACATCAGCTGTTGATAAACCTTGAAATAATTGCATGACACGAGCATCTATTTCAGCAGGGTTTGCCAACAAAATCGAGGGGTCTAAATTACCCTGAATTGCAATTGGGTTCTTTGAAGCTTGATTGATAGTTTGTCGCGCAGTTTTGAGATCAATAGTCCAATCTAAACCAAGCACATTGGCGCCTGATTGTGCAATATCACTTAACCAAAGACCGCCTCCTTTGGTAAACAGAATGATAGGTAGGTCTTTGTATTTGGGATTACTTTTAATGCCGCTGATGATTGCCGTCATGGGAGCTAGTGAATGCTCAAGATAGTCACTCGCGGTTAATAGGCCACCCCAAGTATCAAAAATCATGAGAGCCTGAGCACCAGAATCCGCTTGAAGCGTAAGGTATTCGGTGATGGATTGAATGTTGATATCCAATATTTTTTGAATGAGATCTTTACGGTCGTAAAGCATCTTCTTTGTCTTGGCAAAGTCTTTTGATCCACCGCCTTCAATCATGTAGCAAGCTAAAGTCCAGGGGCTTCCTGTAAAACCAATTAAGGGGACTTGCTGTTTGCCATTGGAGGTTAGCGCCTTTGAGATTGACGCTACAGCATCAAAAACATAACGGAGCTGGTCCATATCAGCTACTGGCAGCTTTTTAACATCCTCTTCGGAGCTTATGGGGTGTAAAAACTTCGGCCCTTCACCACTATCAAAAGTCAGGCCCAAGCCCATTGCATCTGGAACGGTCAAAATGTCTGAAAATAGTATTGCGGCATCCAGTCCATAGCGATCGATAGGCTGTAAGGTGACTTCTGTCGCGTACTCTGGACTTTTAGCTAAGTCGAGGAAACTTCCCGCCTTAGCTCTAGTTTGGCGATACTCCGGTAAATATCGTCCAGCCTGTCGCATTAACCAAACAGGCGTTCTTTCTGTTTTTTGAGAAAAACAAGCTCTTAAAAAAAGATCGTTCTCTAATTCTGCCGCCATACTATGACACCTATAAACTAGCGCAATCGCTCAACATAATAAGTTGCCTTTTCCAAGGCATCTGCTGCATCAAATCCAACCATATCAGCACCCAATTCATCTACCAACTCAGGGTGTTGACTGAAAACAGGGCTGCCAACAATCACGCCAACTCGTGGGTTTTTTGATTTGAGTTTGATCTCTTGAATCAGGTCTTTTAATTGTGGGAACTGCTCTCGAAGGCTTGCAGATAGGCCAATGACGTCAAACCACTCTGTCTGCGCCATGGAAACAATATCCTCTTGTGTAGCAGCTAACTCACCCCATATTCTCCAGCCTGCCTTAGCAAAGAACTCAGAGACCATAAATAGCCCTAAGTTATGTT
>JBEGUE010000075.1:0-3594 GCA_041179045.1 Pseudomonadota bacterium | reverse complement strand
TATGTTTTACGCGATCCCAAGAAATCTAAAATCGATGCAGTGATTATTGCTACCGGATCTGAAATTGCTTTGGCATTGCAAACGGCAGAGCGTTTGGAAAGTGAAGGCTATGGTATTCGGGTGGCATCGATTCCATCAACGACAGTATTTGATCAACAAGATGCTGCTTACAAAGCAAAAGTATTGCCGGCGGATATTCCGCGCATTGCTGTTGAGGCGGGGGTTAGTGATTTCTGGTGGAAGTATGGTTGTGCCGCAGTGCATGGTGTCGATACCTTCGGTGAATCTGCACCAGCACCAGTGCTCTATGAATACTTTGGTTTAACTGTCGATCAGATTGCTAAAACAGTGAAGCAATGTATTGCAAAGAAATAGAAAAGATCAGAAGCAAAGTGCTTACTTAAGAATTCAACATTAGCAAGGGAAATGGAATGACAATTCGTGTCGCAATTAACGGTTATGGTCGTATTGGTCGTATGGTCTTACGTGCTTTGTATGAAGATCAAGTCAATGGCAAGCCTAGGCGTGATATCAAAATCGTCGCAATTAACGCGATGGGTGATATCGACATCAATGCGCACCTGACGCAATATGATTCTGCGCATGGCCGTTTTCCTGCTGAAGTAAAAGTAGATGGTGATTGCATGGTGGTTAACGGAGATCGCATCAAAATGTTCTCTACTCGCAATCCTTTAGAAACGCCTTGGGGTGAGTTGGGTGTGGACTTAGTGCTCGAGTGCTCAGGCAAATTCACCTCCAAAGAAAAAGCCTCGGTGCATATTTCTCAGGGCGCGAAGAAGGTATTGATCTCTGCTCCAGGTGAAAAAGATGTGGATGCCACCATTGTTTATGGTGTAAATCAGCAAGTTCTCAAGCCAAGCGATGTCGTGGTCTCTAATGCGAGCTGCACAACGAACTGTCTAGCCCCATTGGTTAAGCCACTGCTAGAAAAGATTGGTATCGAGTCTGGTTTGATGACCACGATTCATGCATTTACGAATGACCAGGTTCTGACTGATGTCTATCACAAGGATATGCGCCGTGCGCGTTCTGCTGTGACCAGCATGATTCCGACAAAGACAGGTGCTGCAAAAGCAGTTGGCTTGGTATTGCCAGCTTTGGCAGGCCGCTTTGATGGTTTTGCAATGCGTGTACCCGTCATTAACGTTTCTGTTGTGGATTTAACCTTTGCTGCCAGCCGTGCTACTAGCGTGGACGAAGTGAACACCATCCTCAAAGCAGCCAGCGAAGGCGAATTGAAGGGTATTTTGGGTTTCAATACCTTGCCTTTGGTATCCATCGACTTTAACCACGATCCTCGCACTAGTATTTATGATGCTTCCCAGACTCGCGTTTCAGCGGATGGCAAGCTGGTCAAAGTACTGGCTTGGTATGACAACGAGTGGGGTTATTCAGTCCAAATGCTCAATGCAGCTGAAGCATTGATGGCTGTAAAGTAAGATCTTAAGTAGGTTTTTAAAGCTAAAAGCTTTTAAAATCCTCCTTTCAATGCAAAAAAGACCTCAATTGAGGTCTTTCTTCATTATCTTGGCTTATCTTTCTAGATTAGGCCTTTGGCTTGTTACGGCAATTCTTCTTTTGGCAGTGGCCGTACATTGCTAAAGAGTGCTCCTGGAGCTTGAAACCGAGGTTTTTAGCAATATCGCGCTGCCTTTTCTCGATTGCCTCATCGACAAACTCCTCTACATGACCGCAATCTAAGCAGACCAAGTGGTCGTGGTGCTGACCCTCATTTAGCTCATAAATTGCCCTACCATCCCCTTTGCTCGACTCAAAATGACTACGGAGCAAGAGGCCTGCTTGCTCAAACTGAGTGAGCACCCGATAAACCGTGGCTAAACCAATTTCTTTGTCATTCTTGGCTAGAGCCATAAAGACGTCTTCGGCGCTAAAGTGGGTGCCCCCATTTTGGTGAAAAAAGTCCAGAATTTTCATGCGTGGACCAGTCGCTTTTAGGCCAATGTCGCGTAAATTTGCTGGAGTCGGATTTTGGTTCGTATTCATGGGTTTGGGAGCTAAAATCAATGTCTTAATGATACGGCCTGCCATGCAAAATTGCCTTCAACTTTTTACCCGTCTAATGAACTCCATTTTTGGGGTTTTTGACCTCGCTCGGACAGGATTAGTCATTGCCGCTGTTAGCTCAGTAATGATCGCCACTGGCTGTACTAGTGCTGTAGATGAAACCCAGCGCGCCTGGATGAACAAAGTCTTTAGACCCTATGTTCCAGATGTAGTACAGGGTAACTTTATTTCGAGTGAGCAATACGCTAAGTTACAAGTTGGCCAAAGCCGTGAGCAGGTACGTCAAATTTTGGGAACGCCTTTGCTAGCCAGTTACTTCCATGCTAACCGTTGGGACTACGTTTTTGAATTCAAGCGCGCTGGCCAACAAATGAGTAAAGAGCGTCGTGTCACTGTATTTTTCGAGGGCGATAAGCTGGTGAAGTTTCAGGGTGATGCATTGCCAACCGATGTCGAGCTAGTTGCTGAGATTGATGGCTATGCAAAAACGAAGCGCTCATTCTGGGATGTTATGACTGGATCAAACAAGCCGCCAGTAACTAAGCCTCTGCAACAGCCAGAGTTGCTGGTTCCTAGTCCAACAAATAATTTACCTGCTGGGGCAACTGTGCCCGCAGCTCCTGCTAACAGTTCTTTTTGGGACTTTTTTAGTTTTTCCAAAAAATCACCAGAAGCTCAGCCGGCACCTCAACAGTTAGGCCCTGGCGCTCTCAACGTTCCGCAGGCCAGTGAAGTTAAATAAAGATAGCTGTTGAGTTGATGTCGACTGAAGTGTTTCGGCAACCTTGAATAAGAAACGAAGATACAAATGATGAAAATCGCAATCGCTGGTGCAACCGGCCGCATGGGAAAAATGTTGATCGAGGCTGTGCTCAATTGCACGGATGCTGAGCTCGTTGGCGCGCTGGAGCATGACTCCTGTCCTTTGCTTGGCGAAGATGCTGGCGCATTCTTGGGCAAAAAAACAGGCGTCGCTATCACATCGGATATTGAGAAGGCTTTGAGTAGCGCAGAGTTTTTAATTGATTTCACTCGGCCCGAAGGCACGATGACTCACTTGGCTGTTGCGCAAAAGACGGGCAGCAAAATGATTATCGGCACTACCGGTCTGAGCCCAGAACAAATTGACAGTCTTAAGAAGGCTTCTGCCAATCTAGCGATTGTTTTTGCTCCAAATATGAGTGTGGGTGTCAACGCAACATTTAAGTTGCTTGAGATTGCCGCCAAGATGTTGAATGAAGGTTACGACATTGAAATCATTGAAGCGCACCATCGCCACAAGGTAGATGCTCCATCCGGCACTGCCCTCAGAATGGGCGAAGTGATTGCGGATGCGCTTGGTGAGAAATTAGATGATGTTGCCGTGTATGCCCGCGAAGGTCATACGGGTGAGCGTAAGGTGGGCTCGATTGGTTTTGCAACCATTCGTGGTGGAGATATTGTGGGTGATCACACTGTCTTATTTGCAGGCGAAGGTGAGCGCATTGAGATCAGTCATAAGTCTTCTAGCCGTCAGTCTTATGCACAAGGTTCTTTGCGCGCTGCACG
>JBEGUE010000074.1:0-13010 GCA_041179045.1 Pseudomonadota bacterium | reverse complement strand
AATCCGATCTTTAGAGATGTCACAAGCGATTCTAAGATGAAAGGTCTCAACGTCAAGATTGAGATCGATCGTGAGAAAGCTGCTAGTGCCGGTGTAACGATCGCCGATATTCGCAGCGCGCTGTATAACTCATTCGGCGAACGCCAGGTGTCAACCATCTACACCCCAGTCAACACCTATTACGTCATTCTAGAAACTGCTGAGAGTGACCGTCAGTTTGAAACTGATTTAAATAAGGTTTACGTCAGGGGTCGAGCAACTGACAAGCTAATTCCGCTCTCCAGCCTAGCTAGTTTTGTGCGCACTGTCGGCCCAACTGCTGTAAATCATCAGGGTCAAATTCCAGCGGTAACCATTTCCTTTAACCTGGCGCCAGATGTGTTCTTAGGTGATGCGACCAAAGCAATTGATGGATATGAAAAAGAGATAGGACTACCGCCTTCAATCATCACCAGTTATGGCGGTGATGCCGCCGTATTTAAAGACAATCAGTCTGGGCAAGTCATCTTAATCTTAGCCGCTTTGGGCGTTATTTATATATTGCTCGGCGTACTCTACGAGAGCTACATTCATCCCCTGACTATTTTGGCAGGCCTCCCCTCAGCAGCGATTGGCGCGATTTTGGCTCTGCGTATATTTGGCTTTGAGTTAACTGTCATTGCATCGATTGGCATCCTGCTATTGATTGGTATCGTTAAGAAAAATGCGATCTTGATGATTGACTTTGCTTTGGATGCTCAGCGTAACCAGGGCATGTCACCAGAACAAGCTATCCGTGAGGCTTGCATATTGCGCTTTCGACCAATCATGATGACAACGATTGCCGCCCTGATGGGTGCCCTACCTATTGCATTGGGTTTAGGCGCAGGCGCTGAATTGCGTCAACCCTTAGGCATCAGCGTAGCCGGCGGTTTAATCTTCTCGCAGTTCGTAACGCTCATCATCACCCCTGTGATCTATCTTTACCTGGATAAATATGCGGGTAAAGGGCCTCTTGAAATACCCCCCTCCGTCCTAGAAGGCACCTAATGCGTCAAGTTATTCTCGATACCGAAACAACCGGCTTAAATCCCGCTACAGGCGATCGTATTATTGAAATTGGTTGCGTTGAGATGGTGGGCCGTCGCTTGACGGATCGCACCTTTCATTACTATATCAATCCTGAACGTGATATCGATGCTGGCGCCTTTGCGGTTCATGGACTCTCTCGTGAGTTCCTGTCCGACAAGCCCGTGTTCTCAAATATTGTGGAAGAGTTGATTGAGTTTGTTGATGGCGCTGAAGTGGTTATTCATAATGCGGCGTTTGACTTAGGCTTTCTCGATAATGAATTTGCACTGCTAAAGCGCCCAGCTTTTAGGGGTCTTGCTTCCAAAATTACCGACACCCTACTTGATGCCCGCCAAATGTTTCCGGGCAAGCGTAATTCGCTCGATGCCCTCTGTGAACGCTTTGCAATTAGCAATCAACATCGAACCTTGCACGGCGCTTTATTGGATGCCCAATTATTGGCTGAAGTTTATGTAGCAATGACGCGTGGTCAAGAAGACTTATCGATTGATCTGATTGACTACACCGTTGGTACTGATGCTTCAGGACAAACGAAAGCTTTACCAACCAAGCTAAAAATCGTGGCAGCCAGCGAGGAAGATTGCCAGCTACACGAAAAGATCCTGGCTGAAATTGCCAAGGCAAGCAAGAAGGATCCTGTTTGGAGTCCTTCTGCTATCGGCAGTTAAACATTATTTTGATTAACTGATAGCGCGGCGGATTTCATCCTTCTTAGGCTTAGACCCTGTAACAGATTCGGTATCGTGCTCAGTCGTATTTTCGATCGTCTCGATTAGCGCTTCTTGCATTCGAATATTGTCTTTTGGGCAAATAGGCGCGCCATAAGTTGCCCACTTCTTAAGAAGCGTCACTTCATATCCACACTGGCTACATTTGGCTTTATTGCGACTTGCATTACTCGGCCTTGGGGGCGGAAAAACAATTGCTTGGTGCGGATATGGCCCAAGCTCATGGCTAATCATCATGAGACGTACCATCAACTCTTCAGTTGCATGGGCCATTCTGGCGGGACCCTCTAAACCCACAGTCTGAGCAATCCCCTTGAAGTCCTCACCATGGCCGCTGAAACAATCATCCACGGCATGGCATAGCTCATGCACCAATGTGTCCAGCAACTGAACGGGGTCATCTAACTTAGGTGAAATAAAGATCTCATTCACTCCGCCGCCGGAGCGCTCGCGCGGCCAGCATTGCCCCAAGGTTGTTCTGGGACTGCTAGAGGCTGGAAAGCCGCAAGATACTCTCACTGGGGGTATGGCATATCCTGCCTTTGAGAATACCGGCTCCAAATGTCTTACAGCATCTTCTAACCAAGATTCTCTTACGGAGTGTTGCTTCATTTGTGGATCACTTCATTTGATATAGGTATGTTGTTTTATGCAAACTGAATATTGTTTGACTTGAATTATCGCTGCCCAACTTTGACATCGCCAAAAATGGCCTGGGCTTCACGCGGTAAGCAGCGCCAGTAACGCTCATTTGAAGGTACGATGCCGCCCAAGGCTGCTGCAGCCTCCCAAGCCCAACGAGGTTTGTATAAAAATGCACGTGCCAGAGCGATTAAATCTGCATCCCCTTTTTGCAATATCTCTTCAGCCTGCTTAGGGTCGGTAATCAAGCCAACTGTCATAGTCGGAATACCAGACTTGTCTTTCACAATCTTGGCAAATGGCACTTGATAATTAGGTCCAATTGCAATCTTTTGCAATGGAGAAATCCCCCCTGATGAGATATGAACAAAATCACATCCCAAGGGCTTCAGTCGAGCAGCAAAATCAGCCGTTTCTTCAGGCGTCCAGCCACCCTCAATCCAATCGCTTGCCGAGATGCGGATACCTAAAACACCTTGAAAGACTTTTCGTACCGCCGCAAATAACTCCAATGGAAAGCGGATGCGGTTCTCATAAGAGCCGCCATATTCATCTGTTCGTTGATTGGCGATTGGCGACAAAAACTGGTGCAACAGATAACCATGGGCACCGTGCAACTCAATACCATCGATCCCGATCCTCTCAGAGCGCTGCGCTGCAATAACAAATGCAGTGATGAGCTCAGCTAACTCTGCTTTAGAGAGCTCGTGCGGTAAACGCTCATCCTTGAGTTGTGGGATAGCTGAAGGGGCAACCATATCCCAGCCGCCCTGCTCCTTAGAGAGCAATTGGCCACCAGCCCAAGGGCTAGCACTGGAGGCTTTACGGCCAGCATGCGCCAGCTGAATAAACACAGGAGTAGCTGGAGCCAAACTTCGGGCTCTGGTGAGCTTGTCTTTTAGGGCCGCCTCTGTGCGGTCATCCCATAGGCCTAGACATACAGGCGTAATACGTCCCTCAGGAGTGACGCCGGTGGCTTCGATAATGAACAGTCCTGCGCCACTATTTAAAAGATTGCCCCAGTGCATGAGATGCCAATCCTGAGCCTCTCCATTCACTGCAGAGTATTGGCACATGGGCGCCACAACCACTCGGTTAGATAGGGTCAGAGGCCCTTTAGGGGAGCTCAAAACGTAACTGGAGAATAAAAGACTCATTTACTTACCTCTAGGGCTGAAAAAAGCGTAAAACTGGCTAAAGCGATAAAATAGACTAGTTAGAATAAACGAGACCACAAAGTTGTGCGGAATCTTGTCCAAGCATCTTTATTGAACCTAAAACCAGACAATTGAACATTAAGTAATCACTATGAGCGCACCCCAAGCATTTACATCAAAAGAAGATATCGGCCACTTCGTTGGCGGTAAAGTCGTTAATCCTAAAGATGGTCGTTTCGCCGATGTATTTAATCCCTCCACTGGCGCTGTTGCAAGACGCGTTGCCCTAGCCAGCCGCAAAGAGGTTGATGATGTTGTAGCAAATGCTCAGGCAGCATTCCAGACTTGGAGTCAGACCTCCCCATTGCGCCGTGCGCGCATTATGTTTAAGTATCTTGAGCTACTCAACGCGAACCGTGATGAGTTGGCTGCCATTATTACTGCTGAGCACGGCAAAGTATTTACCGATGCCCAAGGTGAAGTTACTCGCGGTATTGATATTGTGGAGTTTGCTACCGGGATTCCAGAACTCCTCAAGGGTGACTACACCGAGCAAGTGTCGACTGATATTGATAACTGGGTTATGCGTCAGCCATTAGGAGTTGTTGCCGGCGTAACGCCATTTAACTTCCCCGTCATGGTGCCAATGTGGATGTTCCCAGTAGCGATTGCCTGTGGCAATACCTTCATTCTGAAGCCTAGCCCAACTGATCCATCCGCTTCACTATTCATGGCCAAATTGTTGACTCAGGCTGGTTTACCAGACGGTGTATTTAACGTGGTGCAAGGCGACAAAGAAGCAGTAGATGCTTTGATTGAGAATCCTGATGTCAAGGCAGTGAGCTTTGTAGGCTCCACCCCGATTGCCAACTACATCTATGAGCGTTGCGCCCACTTCGGTAAGCGCTCCCAGGCCTTAGGTGGTGCCAAGAATCACATGGTAGTAATGCCTGATGCTGATATCGATAAGACGATTGATGCATTGATTGGTGCAGCCTATGGCTCTGCTGGTGAGCGCTGCATGGCAATCTCAGTGGCTGTGTTGGTTGGTGATGTTGCCGAGAAAATCATGCCAAAACTGATTGAGCGTGCCAAGACCCTGAAGGTGAAGAATGGAATGGAGCTCGATGCTGAAATGGGCCCTATCGTTACTAAAGCTGCTTTAGAGCGCATCACTGGCTACATCGATAGTGGCGTCGCTTCCGGTGCAAAATTATTGGTAGATGGTCGTGGATTAAAGGTAGCAGGTCATGAAAATGGCTTCTTTATCGGCGGCACACTGTTTGATAACGTGACTGCGGACATGAAGATCTATTTAGAAGAAATCTTCGGACCAGTACTCTCTTGCATGCGTGTGGCGAACTTTACCGAAGCGCTCAATTTAGTGAACTCCTGTGAGTTTGGTAACGGCGTAGCTTGCTTTACGAGCGACGGTAATATCGCCCGTGAATTTGCTCGCCGTGTACAAGTGGGTATGGTTGGTATTAACGTACCTATTCCTGTTCCGATGGCTTGGCATGGTTTTGGTGGTTGGAAGAAATCCCTCTTTGGCGATATGCATGCCTACGGTAAAGAAGGTGTTCGTTTCTATACCAAGCAAAAGAGTGTGATGCAGCGCTGGCCTGAGAGTATTGCCAAGGGCGCAGAGTTTGTAATGCCAACCTCTAAGTAATTAGATGCAGCAGTAATGTAACAATTATCTGCAGATCACAGTAGCGACCCTCGGGTCGCTATTTTTTTTGTTCGCCCTCTATTAAGCGGGGATCAGGTAGCGCTTCTCGATAGCACGAGCGATCAACACAATCACTGATACCAGAGCCAGATAGACCAAGGCAGCCAAAAAATAGGCTTTAAAGAATTGGAAGTTGGTCGCAGCCAACTCTTGTACCCGAGCAAAGAATTCAGTGTATTGAATCAAGAAGGCCACTGAACTGTCTTTGAGATTGGCAATTACTTGATTGGTAAGCGCTGGAATAGAAAGGCGAATTACCTGAGGCAGTGTAATCAACCGAAAGATTTGCAAAGGACTGAAGCCCTGCGCACTCGCTGCCTCCAACTGACTTTTATCTAATCCGTTAAAGGCAGTCTTCAGATATGCCGCGTTGTAAGCTGCCACGTTGAATGTAAAGCCAATGAAGGCAACGGTGAATGGAGAGAGCCGAATGCCCCACTGTGGTAGGCCGTAATACATCAAGAACAATAAAACAATTAAAGGCATTCCGATAAAAAAGGAGATATAAGAATTGATGGCACTACGCACGTACTGATTTTTACTCAGCGTGAGATAAAACACCACGATGCCTAAAAGTAATCCTGAAACACTAATCAAGCCCGCCAATTGCAAGGTCTTCACTAGCCCCGTCAAAATCAAAGGCATCTGCTCCGTGAGATCACGCACGAAGGATGGCCACCCTCCCATTAACGCTTCTCCTCGGCACCAAAGAAGGCTTTGATATCTGGATCGGAATGTTTACTCAATACATCGATTCGATCATCAGCCCGAATGACGCCGCGATCCAGAAACATCACGGTATCTGCAATATTGCGTGCCAAGTTCAGGTCATGGGTCACGCAGATCATCGTGATCCCCTCACCATGCAATCGGTTGATGAGATCGGCAACATCTCTAGACATCACAGGGTCCAGCGCTGAGGTAGGCTCATCAAGCACCAAGACTGCTGGATCCATAGCGAGTGCACGGGCAATTGCTACTCGCTGCTTCTGTCCACCAGAAAGCTGCGAAGGATATTTGTCCTGATGGGATGTCATTTCAAAGTGGGATAGCTCTAAGAGGGCCTTTTCTTTAGCCTCTGCTTTACCCATCTTGTGTAGCTTACGTAGACCTAGTGATACGTTATCCAATACTGTGAGGTGACTATATAAAGCAAATTGCTGAAATACAAAACCAATTTGCTTACGCAGTTCGCGCACATCAACATGAGGGCCTAATACTTCCCTACCCCTGAAAACAATTGAACCTGAAGTGGGTTCAACCAAACGATTGAGGCAACGCAATAAAGTGGATTTACCGGAGCCAGAGGCGCCCATCAAGACCCGCACATCGCCCTCTTTTAAATCCAGGTTAATGTTGGATAAGACAGTTTGCCCATCAAACTCTTTTACCAAATCCCTCACTTGAATTAATGCCACAGGATTACCTCTTTAAATAATATGGTACTGATGCTCATGCCGGCGCTCATACTGGAGCCACGCCTGGAATTTGGAAACGCTTACTCAGAATCTGCACACCGACCAAGCAAATTCGGTAAATTACGAAATATAAAATACCCACAGCTAGATAGACCTCTATGCCACGAAGCGTGGTTGAAGTGAGCGTCATGGCTTGCTTGGTAATCTCTGGAATTCCTACCGTATAGGCAAATGGAGAATATTTCAGTATTGAAGTGAACTCATTGACCATGCCCGGCACTGAAAATCGCAGCATCTGCGGTAACTCAATAAATCGTAGTACCTGAATACGAGTCATTCCCATGGCTTGAGCTGCAATCACCTCGGCAGGATCTACTGAGTTAAATGCCCCCCGAAATACCTCAGCTAAATAGGCGGATGCTACTAGACCTAAACTGAGCGCCATCGCCATCAAAGGCGGAACCTTAAAGCCAATGCCCGGCAGGCCAAAGTACACCATAAACAGTAGGACTAAAACTGGGATACCCCTAAAGACATAGGTATAGCAGTCAATTAGCGGACTTAGCCAAGAAATATCTAAACGGCGTAGGCTTGCTAAAGATAAGCCGACTCCCAAGCCAGTTGATGAGCAAACGATAGTTACGAGAACGGTATAAGAAATGCCCTGGGCTAACTGGGCAAGAATATCCAGAAAAGTCACAGGGCAGGCTTTCGACTACAGATTATGGAATTAATAAATGGAGCTTATTTCATCCATTTATCCAGAATGGCTTTGATTTTTTCTGGGCCCAGTTCATTGAGGTATTTATCAAAGTCATCGCGCAGCTTAGAGCCTTTAGCAAAAGCAAAGCCCAGCTTATCAAAACCTTTAAATACATAGCTGCTCTGAATCGGTAACTGCAGTTTATTTTCGTAATTGAGGAATACCGGCTCCTCAATAAAGGCGAGATCCAAATTGCCATTTTGCAAATCAGTAATCACTTCTGCGTACGAGGGATAGAGCTTCACCTTGCTTAATGAATAGTAGCCCTTGGGCTCTAGCTCATTCTTGATCAGGTCATCGTATGCCATGCCACGTGGGTAGCCGATAGAGTATTTCTTCAGTTGATTCAAGTCTGTGATCTGAATATTTTTATTCTTCATACTCACAAGGTGCCAAGCGTTGTCATAGTAAGGCTGAGAAAAATCCATCACTTCTTTACGCTTATCAGTAATAGAAATTCCTGAGAAAGCCACATCAGCCTGACCGCTAGAGACAGCCCCCAACATTCCAGCCCAATCATATGGAGTGACTTTTAAAGTACAGCCGCGCGACTGACAGAAGCCCTGGAAAATATCCATATCAACGCCAACGATCTGCCCTTTGTCATCAAATAACATAGGGGGTGATGCAGGCGAAACAGCAACCTTAATTTCTTTAGTATCTGAGGACTTGGAGCAAGCCACAATCGTGAGCGCTAAAACAGCTGCAAACAATGCTAGAAAAAAGCGTTTCATGGGTACATCTCCTATCCTAATAAATGGCGATATCCAGACTCTGGATGCTCACCAAGTATAGGGGAATTAGAAAGGTGCCGGCTATTGCAAGGTGTTTTTTAAAGCAGGCATCGCGGGCATCGCCATCACCTCAATCCCCTCGTCGCGCAAAGCCTCAGCTTCGTCAAGAGTGGTTTGACCGCGAATACTGCGCTCGGGTGACTCTTTGTAATGAATCTTTCTAGCCTCTTCTGCAAAAGAGCTGCCCACATCTTCGGATTTACCCATTAATTCACGCATGCCTTTTAAAAAGGCTGCCTGCACCTGTGCCTCTAACTGAGAATGATCGCTACCAGTCAAAGCAAGGACATCACCACTCAATGTACCGCTGACACCAGCATGATCAGTTGCGGCTGAACTAGCGACAGTCAGTTCAGTTGAAGTCGGGATATCTTTATTGGATCCTGATTTGGCAATATGGGGAGCCGATGGCATACGAGTAATCTCAGTGCTATCGCAAATAGGACACGCCAGCATTCCCTTATCTTGCTGAGCAAGGCAATCCTCCTCAGAGGCAAACCAACCCTCAAAGCGATGAGACAAAGGACAAGCGAGGTTATAAACTTTCATAAGACCTATATAGAGGCAAAAATGCCAAATTCAATACCCCTATTTTAAGGGATAGTTGAATTACCCCGTGATGGGCACAGGACTTGCTAAACCACGACGATAGCGATCCAACCAATAGGTTGCAATGGTCGTTTTCACGTCCGTAATCTCTCCCTGCTCTACCCACTCTAATAATTGCTCTAGAGGGGCGGCAAATACGTCCAAAAACTCTTCATCATCTAAATGGCTTTTGCCGGACACCAAACCCTCAGCAAGATAGATATCAATGAATTCTGTTGAATAGGAAATCACCGGATGAATGCGGCGTATAAAGCTCCATTTACTAGCAGAATAGCCCGTCTCTTCCTCTAGCTCTCGTTTGGCACAAAGCAATCGATCTTCACCAATTTCCAGCTTACCTGCAGGAATTTCAATACAGGCCTTGGCAATCGGGTAGCGATATTGGCGCTCCATCAATACCCTGCCATCATCTAAGATCGCCAAAATAGCGACTGCGCCAGGGTGCGTAAGATATTCACGTACCGCCTGATTTCCATCTGGCAGGCTGACTTGATCGCGCTTCATGTTCAAAAAGATGCCGCCATATATATCTTCGCTAGATAAGCGCTCTTCCCTCAAATGGGCGTCACCGATTGGCAGATCTTTAAATGATTTTTCAGTCATTGTGCATCTTTCTTTAGTTGAGCATCCATCATACAAAATCCAGGTGACAACAAAGAAAAAGGCTCCTAAAAGGAGCCTATATTGCCAAGTGAATAATGAGTTCGCCTATGAGCCCAATAAAGTGCGGCGCATTGCATCTAAGCAAATAGCCATTAGGCTGGCTGGGAAGATTCCTAAAGCTAAAACCATTAATGCATTCAAGCTCAATAGTCCACGAGCAAAGCCAGATCCAGAAATCTCAGCAGCATGCTCTTCTTTTGGCTCATCAAAGTACATCACCTTAACGACTCGCAGGTAGTAGAAGGCGCCGATTAATGAAGCGATCACCGCAATAATTGCCAAGAAGGTATGCTCACCATCAACTAGGGCTTCAAGTACGCCCAGTTTGGCAGCAAAGCCCACTGTGGGCGGAATACCAGCCAAAGAGAACATCATGACTAGGCCAATAAAAGCAAACCAAGGGTGGCGCTTATTTAAACCCTTCAAGTCGTCAATCGTTTCGCAATCATGACCTTTGCGTGACAACATCATGATGAGGCCGAAGCTACCTAGAGTAGTTAATACATAGGTAATGACATAGAACATCGATGCGCTAAATGCATGATCATCAAACACGGATAACATGCCCAGCAATACAAAGCCCATTTGCGCAATCGCAGAGTACGCCAGCATCCGCTTGATATTGGTTTGCGCAATAGCAGTGACGTTTCCTACCACTAAGGATAAAACAGCAAGGATCACTAGCATTGGCTGCCAATCACCCATCAGTGGCAAAAGAGTATTTACCAAGAGTCTAAATAGCAGGGCAAAAGCAGCTAACTTAGGTGCAGCTGCAATCATCAAAGTTACCGCTGTTGGGGCGCCTTGGTATACATCAGGTACCCACATATGAAACGGCACGACCCCCAGCTTAAAGGCCAAGCCAGAGACAATAAACACCAAACCGAAAGCCATCACCAGATGATTCACACGAGGGTCAGCTACTGTCCTGAAAATCTCAATTAAATCGAGCGAACCAGTAACGCCATACAACATAGACATGCCGTAGAGCAAGAAACCAGAAGCTAAGGCGCCAAGAATGAAGTACTTAATACCCGCTTCAACACTCTTCTCGTTACCGTGACGCATCGCCACCAAAGCATAAGTTGGCAAAGCCATCAGCTCAAGACCCAAATAGAGTGTGAGTAGGTTTGCACCGGAGATTAATACGAATTGACCTAACAAGGCTAGCAGAACCAAGACAATGAAGTCAGGGCGGAACAATGCGCGATCAGTCAGGTATTGCTTTGAATACACCAAGCTCACCAATACTGCAGCACATGAACAAGCTTTCAAAAGGTTTGAGATAGGATCTGACTGAAATAAGCCATTCATAGCCACGATGGATACATCTCCCATGCGACCCATAAATGCAAAGATCAAGTACACCAACAAGATGATGGTGAAAAAGTAAACAAAACCAACGCCACGTGGCGTGTGGAATATATCTTGCTCTACTCCAGGAGTTGCTGGCTGACGCTCTGGTACATAAACACTGGCCACCAGCAAGAGGCAGGCAACTACAAGTAAAACGAGTTCCGGCAGGACGGCGTATAGGTCAAATGCTTGCATTAGCTTTTACTCAGAGTTTGCTAACAGCAACATGCTGCAGCAGATTAATTACAGATGGATGAATGATGTCGGTAAACGGTTTTGGATATACTCCCATACCAATCACGCAGATGGACAACACTGCCATCATGAAATACTCACGCGCATTGAGATCTTTTAATTCCTCAACATGCGCATTGGTAATCGCGCCAAAGAATACCCGCTTAACCATCCACAAGGAATAAGCAGCGCTCAGAATCAAAGCAGTCGCGGCCAAGATACCAATGACAAAGTCATAGTCAACGGCAGCCAGAATCACCATGAACTCACCCACGAATCCTGAGGTGGCAGGTAAACTACAGTTCGCCATAGCCATCAATACGGCAAAAGCCGTGAAAGCAGGCATGCGGTGTACAACACCACCGTAATCTGCAATTTGACGGGTATGCATACGGTCATACAACACGCCAATAGAAAGGAACATGGCGCCAGCAACAAAGCCATGAGAAATCATCTGCACAATACCGCCCTCAATACCCAGAGGGCTAAAGAGGAAGAAGCCAAGCGTTACAAAACCCATGTGCGCTACTGATGAGTAAGCTACCAGCTTTTTCATATCTTTTTGAACTAGCGCTACTGCACCCACGTAGATCACAGCAACTAGAGATAAGAAAATGATGAATGGGCCAAGATACTGACTTGCATCCGGCGCAATTGGCAATGAAAAACGCAAGAAGCCATAAGCACCTAGCTTCAACATGATCGCAGCCAACACTACGGAACCGCCAGTAGGCGCTTCAACGTGAACGTCTGGCAACCAGGTATGCAAAGGCCACATTGGAACCTTGACGGCAAAAGCCATGAAGAAAGCAAAGAACAGGAGGATTTGCTCAACAATGTCTAGGCGCGCGTTATGCCAAGCCAAAATATCAAAGGTATTGGTTGCGTTATACAAGTACAGCATGGCAATCAAGGTCAACAATGAGCCAAGCAAGGTGTACAAGAAGAACTTGAATGCCGCATAGATACGGTTATGACCACCCCACACACCGATGATGATGTACATCGGAATGAGGGTTGCCTCAAAAAATACATAGAACAACAAAGCATCTAGAGCTGCAAATACCCCAATCATTAATCCAGAAAGGATTAAGAAGGAGGCCATGTATTGAGAAACCTTCTTATCAATCACTTCCCAGGCAGCAATCACTACAAGGATATTGATAAATGCCGTCAAAACAATAAACCAAACAGAGATACCGTCAATGCCTAAGTAATAGTTAATGTCGTAACGCGGAATCCAACTTATCTTCTCGACAAATTGCATGCCAGGGTTGGCGATATCGAAATGAATAATTAAAGGCAGCGTTGCAATAAAGCCCAGTACAGAACCAAAAAGGGCTAACCAGCGAACGCCGGCTGTAGGTCTCTCTGAACCGTAGAACAAAATAATGATGCCGAAGAAAATCGGGATCCAGATGGCGTAAGAAAGAATCATGATGGCTACTTAAGTAACAAAGGCCTAGCGAACAAAAGGCAGGTAAGCGTATAAAACCCAAGCCAACAATACCGCCAAGCCCGCAATCATTGCGAAGGCATAGTGATAGAGATAGCCGGATTGCAAATGGCGAATAACTGTGGACAAGCGCCCTACTGCATGCGCACTGCCATTAACCAAGAAACCGTCAATGGCCTGTTGATCACCGCGGTGCCACAAGACGCCACCAATCCACAGCAAACCTTTGGAGAACACCGCTTGATTTAAATCGTCAAGATAGTATTTGTTATCCAAGAGCTTCTTAACTGGAGCAAATGCTTGCGCTACTACACCAGGCAACTTCGGTGCCCAGAGGTAGCCAATCGCTGCAGTTAACACACCTAGAACAACTAATAGCAATACTGG
>JBEGUE010000073.1:0-12889 GCA_041179045.1 Pseudomonadota bacterium | reverse complement strand
ATCGATTCGGCAGTGGAGTTAGAGCTGGCTCGCCAGAAACTGACTGGTGACAGCATTCCAAGTATTGATCAAAAGGTACTCATTCAAAGTAACGGTAACGTAGCCTTTGATGTCACTGATTTAGTCCACCCTGAAGTAGCCCATCAAGTTGCTCTGGCAGCACGCGTAGTAGGATTAGAAATTGCTGGTGTTGACCTTGTGGCCCAAGATATTAGTAAACCACTAGAGTCTCAGAACGCTGCCATTGTCGAAGTGAACGCAGGCCCTGGCTTATTGATGCACCTCAAACCTGCCAGCGGCAAACCTCAACCCGTAGGCGAAGAAATTGCAAATCATTTATTTCCGCCGGGTTACGATTTTAGGATTCCCATTGTTGGTATTAGCGGCAATTCCGGAAGAACCATAGTCGCTGAAATGGTTGCCCATTTTGTTAGGCTGACGAACGCGCATGTTGGACTCTCTACCAGTAATGGTCTGTATTTCGGTAGCCGCACCATCAAGCAAACCTCTTTTTCTCATTGGGATAATGCGCGACGCACCCTACAAAATAGAGCTATTGAAGTCGCCGTAATTGAAAACGACAATGCCTCCCTTTTGCTAGAAGGACTCGCATACGACCAATGTCAAGTTGGCATCGTTCTTAACATTGATCCGCTTAAGCTCTTTCCAGAACACCACATCAGCGATGATGATCAATTATTTAACGTGGTTCGAACTCAGGTTGATGTCGTATTGCCGACAGGCACTAGCGTGTTAAATGCGGATGACTCCATGATTGTAAAAATGGCTGAACTCAGCAAGGGTGAAGTGATGTACTTCTCTCAAGACTCAGCCTCGCCCGTCATAGCCAGCCATCAAGAAAAAGATGGCCGCTCCATCATTGTGGGCTCATCTTTCATTACCCTCAAGCAGGGTAAGTTAGATAAATTGACTATCCCTATCCCCCCAACCGTCAGAGATTCGTCTCCTGATTGGGCGCCAAACTTCAGTCTTGCAGCTGCCATCGGAGCTGCTTGGGCTTTAGATATTCCGTTCAACGTTATCGAAGCTGGTGTTGAGACATTTGTTTCCAGCTCCAATATTCCAGTAGGGGCTTAATTGGAAATCACCCGTATTCGCATGTTGCGTGGCCCGAATTTATGGAGCCGGCATACTGCCTTAGAGGCAATTGTTTCTTGCGACGAATCAGAGCGTTCAATTGACTCAATTCCCCAATTTGAAATCAAGATTCGTGAACGCTTTCCCCAGCTAGGTAGTATGCGTCGGGGTGGGCATAATGAAATTCTCTCTCTAGCTCATGCCTTGGAGCATGCTGCCTTAGGCCTTCAGTCCCAAGCTGGCTGTCCAGTCACTTTTAGCCGCACAGTACAAACTGTTGATGTGGGCGTCTATCAAGTCGTGGTGGAATACACAGAAGAAGTTGTTGGCCGTATGGCTTTTGATTTTGCTTTTGGTTTAATCCAAGCCACCCTTAATGATGTACCGTTTGATTTAGCAGCCGCCCTCTCAGAATTAGAGGCTTTGTATGAGGATGTCCGTCTAGGTCCTAGTACTGGATCCATCGTTGACGCTGCAGTACAAAGAAATATCCCCTATCGCCGTATGACTGAGGGCAGCATGGTGCAGTTTGGTTGGGGTAGCAAGCAAAAACGCATTCAAGCCGCTGAGACCAGCGACACCAGCGCAATTGCAGAGGCCATTGCACAAGACAAAGAGCTCACTAAAAATCTCTTAGCAGCTGCAGGTGTATCAGTTCCAATTGGTGAGGTGGTTACCACTGCTGATGATGCATGGCGCGCTGCACAGAAGATTGGTGGGCCAATAGTTCTTAAACCTAAGGATGGCAATCAAGGTAAGGGTGTTGTTGCGAACATTCAAACAGAAGAAGAAGTGCGTGCTGGCTTTCTTGTGACCCAAGCCTTTGGTCGAGAAACGATTGTGGAGCGCTATTTACCTGGTGCAGACTATCGTTTACTAGTGGTTGGCAATCGCTTGTCTGCTGCAGCACGTCGCGAGCCAGCTCAAGTGATTGGCGATGATAAACATAGTGTTGCTGAACTAGTTGAGCTAGAAAATAAAAACCCATTACGTGGTGATGGCCATGCAACGGCGTTAACGAAGATTCGGTTTGACGACATCGCTCTTGCACATTTAGCTAGCAACAATCTCAGCCCTCAATACATTCCCAAAACTGGGGAGCGCGTTCTGCTTCGTAACAATGCCAACCTGAGTACTGGTGGTACGGCAACCGATGTAACCGATGATGTCCATCCTGATGTTGCTGCCAGCGCTATTGCAGCCGCACAAATGATTGGCCTGGATATTGCTGGAGTCGACATTTTGTGTGAGGCAATTTATAAGCCTTTAGAGGCTCAAGGCGGTGGAATTGTTGAGGTGAATGCCGCACCAGGTCTACGTATGCATCTCAAGCCTTCCTATGGTAAGAGCCGCCCTGTAGGCGAAGACATCATCAATACGATGTACCCGCTCGGCGACGATGGCAGAATTCCAGTTGTAGCAGTGACTGGAACTAATGGCAAAACCACTACCGTTCGCCTGATTTCTCATTTACTCAATGAGACCGGTCTTCGTGTTGGTATGACCACCACTGATGGCGTATATATCAACCATCGCCTAATTGACTCTGGTGACTGTAGCGGGCCTAAGAGCGCCCGAAATGTCCTCATGCACCCCGACGTAGATGCCGCAGTTTTGGAAACAGCTCGCGGTGGAATGCTGCGCGAAGGTTTAGGTTTTGACCGCTGTGAAGTGGCTGTAGTTACCAATATTGGCGAAGGTGACCATCTTGGCCTCAATTACATCACCAGCGTTGAAGACTTAGCGATTCTGAAAAGGGTGGTTGTTCAAAATGTGGCGCCGTCTGGTGCTGCAGTCCTTAATGCTACCGATCCTATAGTAGTCAAGATGGGGGATGTTTGTACAGGTCGAGTCATTTTCTTTGCGCAAAATCAACATCACCCAGTGATTGCAGCACATCGAGCCAAAAATAAAAAAGTGATTTACTTTGATGGGGCTTTTATCGTCTGCTCCAAAGGGTCTCGCATCCTCTTTCGCTTCCCAGTTAGTGAAATTCCACTCACTCAGAATGGTGTTTTAGGTTTCCAAATTGAAAATGTTATGGCCTCTATTGGTGCGGCCTGGGCATTAGGCTTAGATGCTGAAAAGATTGCGCGCGGCCTCTATTCTTTTGAAAGCTCTGCCAATGCGGTGCCGGGACGCTTCAATCAATTCCAGCATAAAGGCGCTACTGTTATCGCCGACTATGGCCACAATCCAGATGCTATGCGCGCTTTAGCTAGCGCAATTGAAGCCATGAAACCCAAGAGGAGTCATGTAGTCATTAGCGGTGCCGGCGATCGTCGCGATGAAGATATTCGCGATCTGACTCGCGTTCTTGGTGATAGTTTTGACAATGTCATTCTTTATCAAGATCAGTGTCAACGTGGCCGCGAGGATGGTGAAGTTCTCAAGCTTCTTCAAGAAGGTTTGGTAGGGACCAAGAAAGCCAAGCAAGTTAAAGAGATTACTGGTGAATTTCTTGCTATTGATACTGCCCTCAATGATTTATCTGCCGGTGATATCTGCCTAATACTCATTGACCAAGTCGAAGAATCGCTAGCCTATCTTAAAAAACAGGTTCGACCATAATCATTTGACTCATTTTTCAGGTTATTAGCCGAAGTAAAAATGCCCAATCACTGATTGGGCATTTTTATTGAATCTAAGTAGTTCAGATGAGGCAAATACTTACGCCTGAGAATGGTAATGCTGCAAGCGTTCAATTTCTTCTTTAGACCCCAACATGACAGAGACGCGCTCATGTAATTCAGTAGGAATCATATCCATAATTAATTGATCACCATTAGTTGATGCGCCCCCGGCCTGCTCTACTAAAAAGCTCATGGGATTAGCTTCATACATCAGGCGTAGCTTGCCTGGCTTATGGGGTTCACGTTGATCCCATGGATACATAAAGATACCGCCACGCGATAAGACGCGATGTACATCAGCAACCATGGAGGCAATCCAGCGCATATTGAAATCTTTATCACGTTCACCGCTCACGCCTGCTAAGCACTCATCTACATAACGACGCACAGGCTCAGCCCAGTGACGCATATTCGACATATTGATGGCAAATTCTTTGGTTGAGTGAGCAATCTCAACCGCATGCTTAATCAATACAAATTCACCAGTCACCTTGTTGAGCGTAAACATCACTACGCCGTCGCCTAGTGTTAATGCCATGGTTGTTTGTGGGCCATAGACAACATAACCCGCCGCCACCTGATGACGACCTGTTAATAAGAAATCCGAGGTTTGTAATGGCGCTGCAGGATCTTGCTTCTTGAGTACAGAGAAAATCGTGCCGATAGATACATTCACATCGATGTTGGATGAACCATCCAATGGATCAAATAGTAGTAAGTAGTCGCCAGTGCCCTGAACTGGGAGCGGTAGTTCCATTTCTTCAGAAGCGAGGCCGGCCAGAGATTTGCACCCCTGCACACCATCAATTAATAAGTCATTAGCAATCACATCCAGTTTTTGCTGAACTTCACCTTGGACATTGCCTGTACCAGCAGAACCCAATAGGCCAATTAAGGCGCCTTGTGCGACCTCATGACTCAGGGTCGAGCAAGTATCTGCAACAGCTACTAAAAGCTCCTGCAAGCCCGCGGGGATGTCTTCACCCTTCACCTTGGTAGATGTCAGGTATTGCTTGAAATTGGTATTAAAAGTATTTGAAGCGCTCAAAAGGAATTTCTCCGTAGATGCCACCTAAACGATATTTCTGTATGTAGGGTCTATTTTGCCCTGTTCGGTCACGATTTTCTCAAATGTGAGCTGCAAAGGAGATCCTTAAGAGAGATTGAGTACCTATAAATCCGTAATTTCCTATAGATTGATGATAATTTTGATGTTAATATGTATCAAATTTGATGAGATAAATAATGAGAACAACCGTAACAATTGATGATGAACTTTACCAGCGCGGGCTAGAACTTGCAGACCCTGAAATGGATAAGGCTGACCTTTTCCGGGAGGCAGTGAGTGTATTTGTCAGAGTTCAAATCGGGAAACGCCTGGCTGCATTAGGTGGGAAGGCGCCAGAAATGAAAGCCATCCCCCGTCGCAAGCCAAAGGGCGTTCAATAATCATGGCAATGGTTTTAGCAGATACCTCGGTCTGGATCTCTCACTTCAGAAAAAGTAATCCATCATTACAGTCTCTCCTAATCAATGACCAGGTTCTTTGTCATCCATTGATTCTTTTAGAGCTTGCATGCGGATCTCCTCCAGCCCCAAGACTAAAAACCTTGAGTCAAATGAAAAGTTTGCGTCAAGCAGCAATAGCAACAACAGAGGAAACAATAGATTTTGTTGAGAAAAATAAGTTCTACGAAATGGGCTGCGGAGCGGCTGATGTTTCAATACTTGCCTCAACGCTGCTATCAAAAAATGCTGTGCTTTGGACCTTCGATAAAAGTTTACAAGCCTTAGCCATCCAGCTTGATATTGCCTTCAAAGAGAGTTTTCACTAAAAAATATCAAATCTCGTTACAACTTAAACCTCTAATTAATCACCTAATGCTTTTGAAACCACCTCTTTCACATCCGGAGAGAGGGTTTCGCAAGCTGCAACCTGCTTTAGGGCTGCCAACATGTGATCTTGGTAAGGCTTGGCAAATTGACGCCAGCGATCTAATCCCCTGGCTAAACGAGCGGCAACCTGCGGATTGAGTTGGTTTAAGGCCAGAACAGATTCAGCCCAAAATACATAACCACTTCCGTCCGCCTGATGAAAACTAGCGGGGTTGTTCATACAAAATGCATGAATGACACTGCGAACTCGGTTGGGGTTGTTCATTTTGAAGGCTTCGTGCTCACGCAAGCGCTTGACATCATTCAAGGTAGATTCAGCATTTGCAACTGGTGGTCTACTTGCTTGCAATGCAAACCATTTATCAATGACTAAAGCATCATCGGTAAACCGAGTATAAAAATCCTCCAAACAAGTTGCCGCCGATTTAGATCCATGAATGACTAAGCCAGCCAAGGCGGCATATCGATCTGTCATGTTGTCAGCATTCTGATATTGGTTGACCGCCATTGGCGCCCAAATCAAAGGATCCGCTTCGAGCAACATACTTAATGCCAGATTCTTCAATCCCCGTTTGCCAGCACTTGCTGCATCAGGATTAAATGGGCCTGGCGTTTGCATCTGCTGATAGAGGGCAGCCCACTCGATGCGCAACTCGCTGGCAATAACGTGGCGAAAAGCACGACGTGCCTTATAAGTTTGCTGTGGATCAACACTTGCGCACTGCTCATACAGATAAGTCTCGGCAGGCAGAGTCAGCGCCAAGTCTTTGAATGCAGGATCTAAATCTGGATCAGTTAACAAAGTGCGATAAGCCTCAATCAGAGCTTTATCGGGCAAGCGATTACCCAGAATCATTTGCATAGCCAGCTTCTGTCCAGCCTCCCAACGATTGAAGGCGTCATCATCACTCGAGAACATGGTGAGCAGATCAGCCTCACTTTGATCAAAATCTAACTTAATCGGGGCTGAGAAATTGCGATTAATAGATAACACTGGACGGCTTGTCACCTGATCAAAAGTCCAAGTTTGCTGATCTTGAGTCAACTCCAACAAAGTTTCAATCTGGTTATCTTCAGATGTCAGTAAGCGCATCTTCAGTGGAATATGAAAAAGCTTGCTATCTTTGTGCGCTGTATTTACCGCAGGACTTTGCTTCAAAGTTACTTGATATTGCTTTTTATCCGCATCATAGAGTTCTTCTACCTTGACTTGAGGCGTACCAGCCTGGCTGTACCAGTTTTTAAACTGAGAAAGATCGCGGTCATTGGCATCGGCCATAGCAGCCAAGAAATCATCACAAGTCACCGCTTGGCCATCATGACGCTGAAAGTACAGATCCATGCCTTTACGGAAACCCTCAACACCCAATAGGGTTTGATACATGCGCACTACTTCCGCACCCTTCTCATATACCGTCACGGTGTAGAAATTATTGATCTCTTGGTATTCATCTGGACGAATGGGATGCGCCATTGGACCCGCATCTTCAGGGAACTGCAGTTGACGTAATAAACGCACATCTTCAATGCGCTTTACTGCCCTACCAGACTCACTTCCCATCTGATCTGCAGAAAACTCTTGATCCCGGAATACTGTCAAGCCCTCTTTTAAGGAAAGCTGAAACCAATCCCTGCAAGTAACACGATTACCGGTCCAGTTGTGGAAGTACTCATGAGCCACTACGCTCTCGATATTGGCAAAGTCGGCATCGGTTGCAGTCTCTGCTTGAGCGAGGACAAATTTGGTATTGAAAATATTCAGGCCCTTGTTCTCCATCGCGCCCATATTGAAATCACCCACCGCCACAATCATGAAGCGCTCGAGATCCAACTCAAGGCCATAGCGTTTCTCGTCCCAACGAATTGAGGCTATTAAGGAATCCATCGCGTGACGGGTCTTTTTCAAGTCATGCGGCTCAACCCAAATCTGTAATAACTTTTTTGCGCCACTGCCTGTAGTGATTGTCTCCTCAATACATTCCAGCTTTCCGGCGACCAAGGCAAATAAGTAAGATGGCTTTGGAAATGGGTCCTCCCAAACAGCGCTATGCCAACCATTCGGTAATTTTTCAGCACTAATCAGATTGCCGTTCGATAACAACACTGGACACTCTGACTCGCGAGCCCGAAGAGTCACGCGATAACGCGCCATCACATCCGGCCTATCGAGGAAATAAGTAATCTTTCTGAATCCTTCAGCCTCGCACTGGGTAAAGAAATTCCCATTGGAAACGTATAAGCCCATGAGCGAGGTATTTTTCTCGGGTACACAGACGCAAATAATTTCAACCACGAAAGCCTGCTTACCCTGATTCGGTACAGCATGTATGGTCAAGGCTTCCGGTGTGAGCTCAAACTGGCGATGAGCCTCACCATTAATGCGCAAACTCACGAACTCGAGTTCATGGCCCTGCAGCACTAAAGGCATACCAGCCTCGTGACTAGCGCCAGGCAGAACTTCTAGGCGACTCTTCACTATCGTCCTGGCGGGATCTAAAGCAATATCCAGTTCAACTTGTGAAAAGGTGTAATTGGGAGCGCGGTATTCAAGCCTGCGAAAGCTCTGTGGCAGATCAGTTTTCATAGGGTAATTTTAAGCCCCATGGAAAAATTCAACCTAACCCCAAATCAGGGTAGCAATACCAATAGCAATGAAGGTGACAGCGGCTACCGCATGTACCCACCTAATGGGCATGCGTTTAGTGAATTTTTGCCCAATCCAAACTGCTGGGGCATTGGCTAGCATCATCCCCAAAGTAGTGCCCACCGTCACAGAAAAGACATCGGAGTATTTTGCACCCAAGGCGATGGTGGCAATCTGGGTCTTATCTCCCATCTCGGCCAAGAAAAAGAGCCCAACCGTCAGCATAAACACCTGAAAGGCTCTATCAGCCACTTTTGATCCAGCCGCATCATCAATATGATCGGGCACCAAGAGCCAGAGGCCAATACCTAAAAAGCTCAAGCCCAAGATCCACTTGAGGAGATCTGGACTCATAAAAGTAGTGAGCCAATGCCCCAGTAAAGCCGCACAAGCATGATTGGCAATTGTTGCGACAAATATCCCGCCAATAATGGCAAGCGCCTGCTTTGGGTAGCGCGCAGCCAACATCAAGGAGAGTAGTTGGGTTTTATCACCCATTTCAGCTAGAGCGACTACACCGGTAGAAAGTGCTAAGGCAGATAAGTCCATTCATACAATGATAGAGGAAAGCTTGGGAGCCTAGACTCCCAAGATATTCACGCTACAAGACCACATTAAAAATACTAGGCCATTAATAACTCTTCTGCCGGTACAAAGTCAACTTTCTGCGCTTTAGCTACTGGCTCAGAAGTGAGGCTACCTCGATGCACACTCAATCCATTCCGTAAGTGATGGTTGTGTGAGAGCGCTTTCATCATTCCACTATTTGCCAAGGCCTCAATGAATGGGTAGGTTGCGTTCGTCAAAGCAAAGGTCGAGGTTCTAGCAACGGCTCCTGGCATATTCGCAACACAGTAATGCAACACGCCATCTACGATAAACGTAGGATCTGCATGGGTAGTCGCTTTAGATGTCTCAAAGCAACCACCTTGGTCAATTGCTACATCCACCACCACTGCACCCACCTTCATTTTGCGTACCATCTCGCGTGTAACCAGCTTTGGTGCTGCAGCGCCTGGCAACAACACAGCGCCAATGACCACGTCTGCTTCACAAACCTCAAGCTCCACCAACAGTGGGTCTGCGTAAAAGGTTCTCACACGATTGCCGTAGAGCATATCAATCTGCCTTAGACAATCAATATTGCGATCAAAGATACAAACATCTGCACCCATACCAACTGCCATCTGCAAAGCATTGCGCCCCACAACTCCCGCGCCTAATATGACCACTTTTGCAGGCGCCACTCCAGGTACACCCGCCATCAAAATACCTAAGCCTCCATTTGTTTTTTCTAAATGCGTAGCCGCAGCTTGAATTGACATCCTGCCAGCAACTTCACTCATTGGGGCTAATAACGGTAATGCGCCACTACGGGAGGTAACCGTCTCGTAGGCAATGCAACTTGCGCCTGAGGCAAGCAATGCCCTGGTCTGTTGCGGATCTGGCGCCAGATGCAAATAGGTAAACAGAATTTGATCTTCACGTAACATCGAACACTCTTGTGGCTGAGGCTCTTTCACCTTCACCACCATCTCTGCTTTTGCAAACACCTCGGCAGCACTATTGATTAAAGTAGCTCCAGCTAAGCGATACAACTCATCACTCAAACCAATCTGCTCACCTGCTCCACGCTGGATTAAAACGGAGTGACCCTGTTTACACAAGCCCCTCACATTACCCGGAGTTAAGCCAACACGAAATTCATTATTTTTTACTTCTTGAGGTACGCCAACAATCATTTATGTCTCCTTATTTGAATTCACGACTCAGTTTTGTTTTGCGATGCAAGCCAACGATGTAGAACATGGCGAGATACACAGCTAATAAGCACGGACCTAAGACCAAGGCAATCCGCGCATCCTCATGAAAGCCCATCAACACCACTACCAGGGAAATAAATGCCAATGCGAACCACGAGGAATAGGGCCACCAAGGTGTGCGATATGCCAACTCGGCAACCTGGACTTTTGTCAGTGAGCGACGAAACTGAATTTGCGTAATCAAAATAGCGATCCACACCATCAAACCCACAAAGGTCACTGCGGCCATGATGTATTGGAATGCCTTATCTGGAACAAAGTAATTCAGCACTACGCCTGTCATACAAACTGCTACGGTGGCCATCACCGCACGATGTGGAACGCCATACTTGGATAAGCTAGCAAATGTCGAAGGTGCGTACCCATTGACTGAAAGTGCATACAGAAGTCGCCCGCCACTGAAGATGCCAGCGTTGCAAGATGACAAGGCAGCAGTAATGACTACGAAGTTAATGATTCCAGCAGCTTCACGCAAACCAATTCGCTCAAACATCACCACGAATGGACTGCCCTGTTGGCCAACCTCATTCCAAGGGAAGATCGCTAAGATGACAAAAATCGCACCCATATAAAAAATGAGGATGCGCCATGCCAATGAATCAATCGCCATTGGAATAGTTTTGCGTGGATTCTCTGCCTCACCGGCAGATAAGCCAATCATTTCAATGCCAACGTAGGCAAATAAAACCATCTGCAGAGAGAGCAACATACCGCTAATGCCGTTAGGGAAAAAGCCACCGTGTTGCCACAAGTTAGCAAGACCAATCGGATTCCAGTCATTAGTAAAGCCAAAGAAAATGACTGAACAACCCAAGGCAATCATGGCAACAATAGCAACCACTTTGATGAGAGCAAACCAAAATTCAAACTCACCGAATACTTTGACAGCAATGAGGTTGATCAGACCCATCATCAAAATGGAAGATAAGGCCCAGATCCATTGCGGCGTCTCGGGAAACCAAATCCCCATATAAATGCCAACCGCGGTCACTTCAGCTATTCCCACGACAATCCAGTAGGTCCAGTAGCCCCACCCGACCATATAGCCAGCAAGCGGTCCTACATAGGTATTGGCATAAGCCGCAAATGAACCTGCGACTGGTTCATGCACTGCCATCTCACCCAAGGTGCGAAGCACGATGAAAGCAACGATGCCAGCCAGTAGATATCCCAATAAGATTGAAGGTCCCGCGATTTGAATCGCACTTGCCGAGCCTAGAAATAATCCAACGCCAATAGTGGATCCCAAAGCCATGAGGCGAATGTGCCGCACTTTGAGGTGGCGCTGTAAACCAGTTTGTTCAGTCTGCAAAAGAGACCTCCTTTCGATTTGTCGTTGGTAAATCACCAACGAGGCAAAGTCTAGGGAGGACTGTGCATCTGTACTAGGGGGCGAAAATGCGCAAAGTACTTAAACAAATAAATATGATGCGTAATAAATGAGCTCTCCATGTGAGAGCAGGCTCAATAGGAAACTAATAAATTTAGGACGACATCAGAATCCGTAATTTCCTACAGGGATTCCCCTTAAGGATTTTTGGATGGATTTGAGAGAATTACTTGCTGGTCAGCAATCAGATTTAAAACTTCAGCGGCGGCAGCTAAACCACAAGCTGCTGTGACCATCACGGTAGAGCCATAACCAGAACAAGCAAGACCGCCACTGGCGGCGCCCGCGCGTGGCTCATGAGAGTAAATAGCGCGAATACCCATTTTTCTTTTTAGATTTCTAGAAAATCCATGATCCTGTCTGAGGCCTTGGCGCACCTTTGCTAACAAGGCATCTTGCTCAGTACGCGAAAGATCATCGCAGCGCACAGTAGTAGGATCTGACTTTCCACCAGCTGCACCACACATCACTAGAGCGCGCTCATTTGTAGTTGCCCACACAGCTAAAGCAATTTTAGTTTGCACTGAATCAGTAGCATCTAAAACAATCGCATTTTTTGGTATCAAGATATCTAGATTTTCTGGCTCCAAAAACGCATCGTGGGTAGTGAGCATGATTTCAGGATTAATTTGGCGAATGCGATCAGTCATAGCCTGCACTTTTGCCCTGCCGTACTCACCCTCTAGGGCATGCAGTTGTCGATTGGTATTGCTTTCGGCGATGTGATCAAAATCGATGAGCACGAGATGTCCGATAGCAGTACGAGCCAAGGCTTCAGCTGCCCAAGAACCCACTCCACCCAATCCAGCCACCACCACTGTCGCATGGCGAAAACGCTCACGCAGCTCTGAGCCGTATAGACGAGCTACACCCCCAAAACGGCGATCTCCCAAACTGTCTTCTATCTTGTCTTCTGCCATAGACTCTCTTTATACTGAAAAAATGGACTCCATCGCTCAACTCCGCAAAAACTACACCTTCGGCCAGCTTTCAGAGACTGAAGTTTCACCAAATCCACTGGACTTATTTCAGGTTTGGTTTGATCAGGCCGTCAAAGCGGAATGCCCAGAACCCAACTCCATGACTTTGGCAACTGCAGATTTGGCAGGAAATCCATCAGCCCGTATTGTCTTACTAAAAGGTGCGGATAGTGCTGGCTTCACCTTCTTTACCAATTACGAAAGTCAAAAAGGTAAGGAACTAGCTGCTCGCCCACACGCTGCCTTGTTATTTTATTGGCACGAGCTAGAGCGTCAGGTTCGCATCAAAGGGGTTGTTGATCGCGTTAGCCCCACCGAGAGCGATGCATACTTTCACTCTCGCCCAGCCGCCTCCAGAATTGGCGCCTGGGCTTCACCGCAAAGCTCCGAGATTCCCAACCGTGAATTTCTTGAAGAGGCTGAGA
>JBEGUE010000072.1:0-2538 GCA_041179045.1 Pseudomonadota bacterium | reverse complement strand
CGCCGTAGCGTCGGCAAATGGGAAGTAAACCAGTGGGTAAAGAAGGCAGTTTTGCTATCTTTCCGCCTGGAAGACAACAAACCGATGGGCGCTGGCGGTTACACCCAGTTCTACGATAAGGTGCCGAGTAAGTTTGAGAACTACACTGCTGAAGACTTCGCCAATGGCGGTTTCCGTGTTGTTCCCCCTGCAATGGCTCGTCGTGGCTCATTTATCGGTAAAAATGCCGTTTTAATGCCTTCCTACGTCAATATTGGCGCTTATGTCGGTGAGGGCACTATGGTCGATACCTGGGCTACCGTAGGTTCATGTGCCCAAATTGGTAAAAACGTACACCTCTCCGGTGGCGTTGGTATCGGTGGTGTTTTGGAGCCAATCCAAGCTGGCCCGGTCATTATTGAAGATAACTGCTTTATTGGCGCCCGCTCTGAGGTCGTTGAAGGTGTCGTTATTGAAGAAAATGCTGTTCTCTCCATGGGCGTTTACATTGGTCAAAGTACCAAGATCTACGACCGCGAAACCGGTGAGATCCATTACGGCCGTGTACCAGCAGGCTCTGTTGTGGTTCCAGGCTCGCTTCCTTCCGCTTGTGGCAAGTACAGCCTTTACGCCGCCATCATCGTCAAGAAGGTGGATGCTCAAACTAGAGCAAAAACTGCCATTAACGAACTTTTACGTGATTAAGTTTTAAAGCTAAATACATGAGCGCCACCCTTGAATTAACTGAAGCCCTCATCTCCTGCCGTTCGGTAACTCCGGCGGATGGGGGTTGTCAGGAACTGATCGCCAAACGCCTTCAAGCGATTGGCTTTCATACAGAAAGCGTTGTAAGTGGTCCTGAGAGTTTTCAGGTGACTAACTTATGGGCAATCAAAAAGGGTGCGTCTGGAGATCAGGGCAAGGTCTTAGTGTTTGCTGGTCACACTGATGTTGTGCCCACTGGTCCGCTTGAAAAGTGGACTAATGATCCGTTTACCCCAACCATTAGAGATGGTGTGCTTTACGGTCGCGGCGCTGCGGATATGAAAACCTCTCTTGCGGGATTTGTGGTCGCGACAGAAGAATTTGTTATCACCCACCCAGATCACAAAGGCACGATTGCCTTTTTGATTACCAGTGACGAAGAAGGTCCGGCCAATGACGGTACCGTCGTCATGTGTGAGCGCTTGCAAAAACAAGGTCAGCGTTTAGATTACTGCGTGATTGGTGAGCCAACTTCAGTTGATCAACTCGGCGACATGATTAAGAACGGTCGCCGTGGATCACTGTCAGGCAAGCTTAGAGTCAAAGGTATTCAGGCGCATATCGCGTACCCGCACTTAGGTAAAAATCCCATTCATCTTTCTGCGCCAGCGATTCAAGCACTTGTTGAAACTGAGTGGGATAAGGGTAATCAGTATTTCCAGCCTACGAGCTTTCAGATTTCCAATATTCATGCGGGCACTGGTGCGAATAACGTGATTCCTGGTGAGTTGGCAATTGACTTCAACTTCCGCTTTTCTACCGAGAGCAAGCCAGAAGAGTTACGTAGTCGCCTAGAGGGAATTCTCACTGCCGCAGGTCTTGATTTTGAAATTGACTGGGTCTTGGGTGGTAGTCCATTTATTACTGGTGATGGCGCTCTTGCTGGCGCCTTACGTAAGGCCATCAAATCTGAAACTAAGATTGATACAGAACTCTCCACCACTGGCGGCACAAGTGATGGTCGCTTCATTGCAAAGATTTGCAATGAAGTGGTTGAGTTTGGTCCGCTCAATGCGACCAGCCACAAGATTGATGAGTGCGTGATTGTGGATGATGTTGTGCCACTCAAAAATATCTACCGCAAGACACTTGAGCAACTTGTTGCTTAAGATCGTTTCGTCAATTACCTTTCTGATAAATACTCCTCATGGACCCTGCGCCCCAGCAATCTCTGACGCTTGATCAATGCATTGATCAGATTGCACAAGAATTAGAAACAGCTGACTTGCATTATGGTCATGGTGCCATTGATGCCCAGAGTGAAGCCCTCTGGATCGTCAGCAAACAGCTTAATTTCAGCCCTACAGATGCACTTGATCACTTAGAGCAAGTGATGAATGCCGAGCAAATTGCCAAAGCATTTGAGGTTACACAAACCCGTATTTCTACACGCAAGCCCTTGGCTTATATTCTGGGCGAAGCCTGGTTAATGGGTGTGCCATTTTTCTCCAGTGAACAAAGTATTGTTCCCCGCTCCTGGATTGCCGAGTTAATTGTTGATGGCTCACTAGAGCCTTGGTTGCCTGCTGATGGCAAAGCACTCGATCTCTGTACTGGCAATGGCTCTCTAGCGATTTTGCTAGCCTTAGCCTGCCCCGATATCCATGTGAGTGCTTGTGACATTAGCTTGCCTGCCTTAGCAGTGGCATCACGCAATCTTGATCGTCATGGCCTGACTTCACAGATAGAGCTTTTTGAGGGCGATCTCTGGGATGCGCTTCCAGAACCCCATGAAGATAATCTCTTTGACCTGATTATTTGCAATCCGCCTTACGTTAATGCCAACTCGATGAA
>JBEGUE010000071.1:0-2975 GCA_041179045.1 Pseudomonadota bacterium | reverse complement strand
CTTATCAGGCCATCTTTGGACAAATTATTCCCCGAGATCAAATGCCACGCTATACCGCTTATGCATCCTCTGCATTTCAGATTTGCGTAGTAGCTGGACCTGGCCTGGGTGGACTCATGATTGGACTAGCTGGGCTGGAGTGGACCTATGCCCTAGCTGCATTGAGTGGGGCTATTGGTCTATATGGAGTGAGCTTCATCCGTATCAAACATGAAAAGTCAGAGTGCATGAGCAACGATTTTTTAAAAAGCTTTTTGGAAGGCTTTCATTACGTACGAAAACACGATTTGATTGTCAGTATCATGCTGCTCGACATGTTTGCCGTACTGTTCGGCGGCGCAGTATCTATACTCCCCGCCTTTGTGAAAGAAGTTCTCAATGCTGGTCCTGAAACCTTGGGAATTCTGAGGGCAGCACCAGCAGCAGGAGCCGTCATTACAGGCCTTTACTTGGCGCGTCGACCTCTGCTAGAGGATTCTGGAAAATATTTATTATTATCGGTCGGGGGCTTTGGAATTGCCACTATTGCCTTTGGACTTTCCAATAATCTTTGGCTGTGCGCACTGTTCTTATTTATTTCTGGTTGCTTTGACTCTATCTCAGTAGTCATCCGTGGCAGCATCATGCAATTGACTACCCCAGATCAGATGCGGGGTAGGATCAGCGCAATCAACGGGATATTTATTGGCTCCTCGAATGAATTGGGGGCGCTTGAGTCTGGAATTGCAGCGAGCCTGATGGGACTTGTTCCATCCATCGTATTTGGTGGAGCTGCAACCTTGCTTGTTGTCTTACTGACCTACAAGCTTGCACCTCAACTCAGAAACCTGAATCTTAAAGATCTGACTTAGCTAATCTCAATCAGCCTTAGTCAATCTTAGGCAAATCTTTTTGAATAATCTTTAGGCCTTCGCGCAAGGCTTCCTGGTAGCGCTCTCGCTCCGCCTTCATGGTCTCTGCAGTCCAAGAATAAAAACCTTCACCGGTTTTCATACCTAACTTGCCACTAGTGATGCGATCACTTAGGCATTTGGCAATATCCGGGGAGTTATTGAGGGTCGGATAAATCGTGGCGCCACCGGCACCATGCACATCCAATCCAGCGTGGTCCCTCTGCATTGCAGGTCCTGCAGCGATATAACGAAAGCCAAAGCCAAAACGTACGGCTTTATCGATATCTTCTAAGCTAGCAATTCCAGCGTCGACCATCGCGAAGGCTTCGCGGGATAAGGCATGCTGTAAACGATTTGCCAAAAACCCAGGTAAATCTTTTTTCACGGTAACGGGAACCATACCGCAAGCGGTCATCAGACGAGAAAGGCTTTCGCCCACCATCGGCGAAGTCTTTGAACCGTAAACTACTTCCACACAAGGTACTAAGTGTGCAGGCATAAAGAAATGTAAGCCAATCATTCGTGCAGCTGTTTTTAGCCCTGCTGAAATATCGCTAATTGGAAAGCTGGTGCTATTACTCGCCAAGACTGCTTCTGGTTTTGCGTATTGCTCTAGCTTGGCAAATAACTCTTGCTTGATGTCGAGGCGCTCCGGCACACACTCGATCACCAAATCGATTTCCGACCAATCTATTTCCTCCAAGGCGCCCGCAGTCGAGAGTAAATGTAGGCGGTGCTCATAGCCAAGATCGATCATGGTGTTGGCAAAGTAATCCGGTAAAAGTGCGCGGCGCTCGGTAGTAGGCTCCAGCACCTGAACAGCACAACCCCCGCGTGCACACACAGCCGCTACATCAGCACCCATAGTGCCGCCACCAACGATGACGACCTTAGTTTCAGATGGGGTAAATAACATCTCAATTTCTCCTTCAGGGACAAGATAAGGATCTCAAATCCTCTTACAATACTTTCATTATTCCAATAAAAAAGTAAGTGAGACATGATCCCAGTCAATTCAGTACTGCAGGTCGGACAATTTCCTGAGGTAATGCAAGCGGTAATTGACCAGCGCATTACACCGGTTCGCTTTCCTGACCTCAATGCCAATCTACCATCAGGCTCTTTTGAGAGTATTTTGATTCGCTCAAACACTCAGCTACCCGCCCAATTACTTGAGAAGCTCCCTTCGGTAAAGATGGTGGCCACTTGTGGCGTCGGCTATGACAATCTACCCCTTGACTACCTCAAGACTCGTGGAATTAAGGCCAGCAACACCCCAGGCGTTTTAAATGATGCGGTTTGCGAGTTAGCGATTGGCATGCTTTTTGGCTTATTACGTCGCATTCCCCAAGCGCACGATTTTGTTAAAAGCTCCGCCTGGTCTAAGGGTTTATTTACCGTCACCACCACTCTTGCTGGTAAGCGGGTTGGAATTGCAGGGATGGGGCGTATTGGGCAAGATCTGGCAAAACGCTTAGAGCCGTTTAAGGTGAGCTTGGCCTACACCGGCCCGACGCAAAAAGAACTACCTTACGAGTATTTTCCTGACATCCAATCTCTAGCAAAGACCTCTGACGTCCTTTTTCTGGCCTGCCCTGCCACTCCAGAAACAGAAAAAATGATCAATGCCCAAGTCCTGGAGGCTCTAGGTCCTCAAGGCTATCTTATTAATATTGCACGCGGTAGCGTAGTGGATGAGGCTGCACTTTTGGTTGCACTGCAGCAAAAAACAATCGCTGGGGCAGCCTTAGACGTATTTGAAAATGAACCAAATCCAAACCCAGAGTTCTTAAATATCGATAATGTCCTATTAACTCCGCATATTGGAAGTGCAACTTCCGAAACGCGACAATTGATGACAAATTTAGCAATAGATAATTTAGAAGCTTTCTATAATAAAAAACCACTTCTAACCGAAGTAAAAAATTAAAACGGAGCAAGTATGACAATTACCTTACATCCCTCAACATTACCTGCGGTGCTCTCGCCAGTATTGACTCCGTTTAAAGATGACGGCAGTCCAGATGCACCAAAATTACTCAAGCAATGTCAATGGCTCGAAGCTAATGGTGTTGGACAAGC
>JBEGUE010000070.1:0-3847 GCA_041179045.1 Pseudomonadota bacterium | reverse complement strand
CGTGGCGACACAATTCAACTAGCTGGACCAAGTTCTGAATACGGGGTTGCCCGCTCACAAGATGCGGCTACACAGAATTTACGTTTTGCCCACATCAATCCACCGCGTGTCGCTAAGGCCGGCCAGAATGTCAGCCAAATGTATTACGCCCGCAAAGGCATCGTGACTCCTGAAATGGAATACGTGGCTTTGCGTGAATCCATGGGTCTTGAGCAATTGCGTAAGAATCCAGAATACAAACAACTGCTTAAACAACATCCTGGTAAGAGCTACGGCGCAAATCTTCCTGATATCGTCACTGGCGAATTTGTCCGCTCTGAAATCGCTGCCGGTCGTGCGATTATTCCGGCAAACATTAATCACCCAGAACTCGAGCCGATGATTATTGGTCGTAACTTCCGCGTGAAGATTAACGGCAACTTGGGTAACTCTGCTGTGACTTCTTCCATCAATGAGGAAGTAGAAAAAATGGTGTGGTCGATCCGTTGGGGTGCAGACACCATTATGGATCTTTCTACAGGAAAGCATATTCATGAAACTCGTGAGTGGATTATTCGTAACTCGCCAGTTCCAATTGGTACCGTTCCAATCTACCAAGCGCTCGATAAGACCGGTGGTATTGCAGAAGATCTCACTTGGGAAATGTTCCGCGACACCCTGGTAGAGCAAGCTGAGCAAGGTGTCGACTACTTCACTATTCATGCTGGTGTATTGCTGCGCTATGTTCCTTTAACAGCTGACCGCATTACTGGCATCGTCTCTCGTGGCGGCTCCATCATGGCGAAGTGGTGCCTGGCTCACCATAAAGAAAACTTCCTCTATACGAAGTTTGATGAGATTTGCGAAATCATGAAGGCTTATGACGTGTCATTTAGCTTAGGTGATGGCTTGCGTCCTGGTTGTATTGCTGACTCCAATGATGCTGCCCAGTTTGGCGAGCTTCACACTCTTGGTGAACTCACTGCCAAAGCCTGGAAGCATGATGTGCAAGTCATGATCGAAGGTCCTGGTCACGTGCCAATGCAGCGTATTGAAGAAAACATGACTGAAGAGTTGAAGCACTGCCTTGAGGCACCCTTCTACACTCTCGGACCATTGATTACCGATATCGCTCCTGGTTACGATCACATTACCAGCGGTATTGGTGCTGCGCAAATTGGTTGGTACGGCACAGCGATGCTTTGTTATGTCACTCCAAAAGAGCATTTAGGTTTACCGGATAAAGAAGACGTTCGTACCGGCATCATCACTTACAAAATTGCAGCCCATGGTGCAGACTTGGCCAAAGGTTTGCCGGGTGCTCAAGTGCGAGATAACGCTTTATCTAAAGCCCGTTTTGAGTTCCGTTGGGAAGACCAATTTAATCTTGGCTTAGACCCTGAGCGTGCTCGTGAATACCATGACGCTACCTTGCCTGCAGAGGGCGCGAAGATTGCACACTTCTGCTCAATGTGTGGACCGAAGTTCTGCTCGATGAAGATCACACAAGAAGTGCGTGACTACGCAGCGACTTTGGATGCTGATGGCAATCCGAAAGCAAAAGTCATTCCGATCACCGCAGAAGCCTCTACCGATCCACAAAAGGGAATGGAAGAGATGTCTGCCGAGTTCCGTAAGCGCGGTAGCGAGATTTATCAGTAAGTGAGTCAGGCATTCTCAAACGGCAAATATGCCATCGTTGGCGCCGGCCTCATGGGTCGGTTGCTAGCGGTCGCACTTGCTAAGCGCGGCGCTCAGGTAGAGCTGTTTGAGAAAGGTGGTTCGGATGGGAACTTAGCGGCAGCTCGGATTGCGGCCGCTATGTTGGCTCCATTAGCAGAGTCTGCTATTACCGAAGATAACGTGGTGCGCATGGGTGTTCATAGCCTGCCACGCTGGAAGCAACTCATTGATGAATTAGCAAAGCCAGTTTTCTTTCAACAAGATGGCACTCTGATCTTGTGGCATCGTCAAGATACCAGTGATGCAGAGCGCTTTACCTCCCATCTAGAAAGAAATTGCGATCACAATCAGGCGCTTTCCAAACCGATTCATTTGGATGGTCAGTCTCTTGCAGAAATCGAGCCTGGTGTTGCTGAGCGGTTCACTCAAGGCCTCTATCTTCCCAATGAAGGCCAGCTCGATAACCGCCAACTACTAGAGGCTTTATTGGTTGAACTGACTTTAATGAAGGTGCCTTGTCATTGGAATCAGGCTGCTGATCCTGAGCAACTTCGTACTCAGAAGAATGGTTTTGATTGGGTGATTGACTGTCGCGGTCTAGGTGCTAAGGTTTCATGGGGAGAAGCTGGTGAAGTCTCCAAAGATTTACGAGGAGTGCGTGGTGAAGTCATTCGCTTGCATGCACCCGAAGTAAAGCTGCGTCGCCCTACTCGCCTAATCCATCCACGCTATCCAATTTATATCGCCCCCAAAGAAGATGATGTCTACGTTGTTGGCGCAACAGAAATTGAATCTGAAGATCTGTCACCAATGAGTGTGCGCTCCGCCCTAGAATTACTCAGCGCGGTGTACACCGTCCATAGCGGCTTTGCTGAGGCGCGTATTTTAGAAATGGCAACACAATGTCGCCCTACGCTCAAAGATAATTTGCCGGAGATTGCTGTTGATCGAAAACCAAATCAAGCTGGTTTGATGATGATCAATGGACTCTATCGACATGGCTTCATGATTTCACCAGCGATCCTGGATTGCGCATTAGAAATATTAGATTGTGGCTCTAGCAGCACAGCGATTGACTTAGGTCTTCAGGTGACAGCTTCTGCCGACCAGGAGCTCAGTACATGCGCATAATGGTGAATCAAGTTGCTAAAGAGGTTCCTGATCAGAGCACGATTGATGACGTTCTTTTGCTAATTGATGCAAAGCCCCCCTTTGCTGTTGCTATCAACTATGAATTTGTGCCCAAGACCCGGCATGCAGAAGAAGTATTGCGTGAAGGCGACGAGATGGAAGTCATAGCGCCAGTTACTGGCGGCTAATTTACTAACAAACACATCCAGAAATAAATAGATAAAAGTAAGAAAAAAGTAATTGATCAACATGACAGCCCCATTACCGAACTCTTTAAATACAGCCGATCCATTGGTGCTGTATGGCGAGACTTTTGCTAGTCGCTTATTACTAGGAACCTCGCGTTACCCCTCTCCACAGGTTTTAGAAAATGCTGTAAAGCAATCTAATCCGGGAATGATTACGGTGAGCCTGCGTCGGCAAGGAACATCTACTACCGAAGCGCATTCAGGTTTTTGGGATCTCTTGAAGAAAATGGCCGTACCCGTATTACCGAATACCGCAGGATGTCACAGCCCTAAAGAGGTGATTGCTACTGCGCAGATGGCGCGTGAGGTTTTTGAAACTGATTGGATTAAGTTAGAGCTTATTGGTGATGACTACACCCTACAACCCGATACCTTACGTTTAGTTGCTACTGCAGAAACTTTAATTAAAGATGGTTTCAAAGTCTTGCCTTATTGCACTGAAGATCTGATTTTGTGCCAACGCTTAGTGGATGTTGGATGCCAAGCTGTGATGCCTTGGGCTGCTCCAATTGGAACAGGTCAAGGCCCTTTAAATCCCTATGCATTAAAACTCTTACGTGACCGTCTGAAGGTTCCACTATTGGTAGACGCTGGCTTAGGCCTTCCCTCACATGCATGCGGCGTGATGGAGTGGGGCTTTGATGGCGTTTTACTCAATACGGCTGTTGCATTAGCCGATGACCCAGTGGCGATGGCTAAAGCATTTGCAATGTCAGTCGATGCTGGCCGCACCGCCTATCTCTCTGGCGCCATGAAAGCCCAGCAGTCAGCCCAAGCTAGCACTCCATTAGTTGGCACGCCCTTCT
>JBEGUE010000069.1:0-5233 GCA_041179045.1 Pseudomonadota bacterium | reverse complement strand
CAAATTGATCCTGGTGTCCCTTGGTGCTACGCAGTGGCTCGGAATCAACCGCTGCATCTTGCATTGAAGTCCGGAAACTTTGGCGCGCCAGAGTTTTTTACAAATGCTTTCTTGAAATTGTGAAAACTAAGATGACCGAACAAATCGCTAGAGAAGAAATTTGCAGGATTGGCAAAAGCTTATTTGATCGATCCTACGTTCATGCTACTGCAGGCAATATTAGTGTTCGCCTTCAGGATGGATTTTTAATTACACCCACAGATGCTTGCCTTGGTTTTCTAGACCCTGCTAGATTGTCGAAGATCGATATGCAGGGGCGTCAAGTTAGTGGAGATAAAGCCAGTAAGACTATGGCCTTGCACTCTGCCATTTATAGTAAAGCAAGATTATTTGATGCTGATATATCTTGCATCATTCATACGCACAGCACCCATTGTGTAGCCTTGACACTGGAATCTGTGCCCCATGCAGATGTTGGTCCACATGCCGAGTTATTGCCTGCGATTACACCTTATTTTGTGATGAAAGTAGGGCATGTGCCCACTATTCCTTATGCTAGCCCCGGCTCTACCAAAACCATTGAATTTGTAGAGAAGGCAATTGCATCTTATGGCGAAGCCGGGACGCCTTTGCGCGCTTGTATGCTGTCACGTTTGGGTCCGTATGTTTGGAATAGCTCGCCCACCTCTGCTATGGCTACCCTAGAGGAGCTGGAAGAAACGGCAAAACTTTTTTTTCTCAGAAAAAACGAAATTGATCCACTATCGGATGGACAGTTAAATGAATTGCGGACCGCATTTGCAGTCCGCTGGTAGTTTCTTAAAGTAAATTCAATTAATCCAATTCAATTTTGGCGTAATCAACCACCTTTTTCCATCTTTGGGCATCAGCCCTAATGAATTCAGCTGACTTAGCTGAATTCATAAAATCGACAGTAGCTCCAAGCCTAGAGAGTGAGTCAGCCACCTCTTTTTGAGCCACCGTTTTTTGAATGCTATTTTGTAATTTCACAGCAATATCTGCCGGTATACCCTTGGGTGCAGCGATACCAAAATAGGCTGTTACCTGGAAGTTGGGAAAGCCTGCCTCTTGCATTGTCGGAACTTGCGGGAGTGCAGGATTTCTGCTGGTGCTGGTCACAGCAAGCGCCTTCAACTTTCCGCTTTTAATTAATCCAAGGGCTGGCGGAAGATTATCAAACATAAAGTCGATGTCCTTAGACACTAGTGCCACATTCGCTAGAGATGATCCTCGATATGGGATGTGTACAACATAAATGCCGGCTTGACTCTTTAGCATCTCTGCGCTCAGATTTAGGGAGGTGCCATTGCCATTGGAGCCGTAATTCATCTTGCCTGGAGATTCTTTTGCACGCTTGACTAAATCGGCGACTGAATTGATGCCGGAGTCTGGATTAACAAGCAACACGTTCGGTAGCTGCCCAAAAATGGCAATCGGTTCGATGCTGCTTGGGTTGTAGGGGAGATTTTTGTAAAGTGCTGGACTAATGGAAAGCGGAGGAGATGCCATCAACAAGGTATATCCATCTGGATTGGCTTTTGCAACCTCCGCGGCACCGAGATTACCTCCTGCACCCGGCTTATTCTCTACAACAATGGCTTGTCCAAGATCAGTTGAGAGCGCTGGTGTAATTAAACGCGCAACGTTATCGATCAATCCGCCTGGTGGGAAAGGCACGATAAGTTTAATAGTCTTGTTTGGATACGGCGTCTGTGCAAAACTAATGCTTGATGCTGCCAGCATTAAAAAGAAGGCACATTTTTTAAAGATCGATATCGAATAATTTTTCATAAAAGTTCAATTGTTTAGGTAAAAAGTGTACAAACTTACAAACAAAGGTTAGCACGAAGTAGGCTGCTCGGTTTTTGATCTAAATCTCGTAAGTTTCTGACTCGCTATTCATAGCTTGCTCAACGATTTTCTTGGTGAGCGTGGGTGAGAATAGCTCAATGAAGGTGTAGACGAATGAGCGTAAATAGGCGCCTTGCTTAACACCTAGATGGGTCACATTATTGCCAAATAGATGACTAACTGGAATGACTCGCAGATTACGATCTCGATCTGCGTCATAGGCCAATCCGGCCACAATGCCCACACCCATCCCTGTTTCTACATATGTCTTAATGACATCCGCATCAATTGCCTCCAAAATAATATCGGGGCTGAGATTGCGTTGTGCAAAAGCAGCATCAATTTTGCTGCGACCTGCAAATGCCTTGTCGTAGGTAATTAGCGGGTACTTCGCAATCTCTTCTAGGGTGATTGTGGACTGATTCAGTAGTGGGTGGCTTAGTGGCACCATGATGACGTGTTGCCACTGGTACCCTGGAAGTGCCAGCACACCTGGGGTATTGGCAATGCCTTCGGTGGCTATCGCAATATCAGCACGATCATGAATGAGTAACTCTGCAATTTGACCCGGGCTACCTTGCTGAATACTGACCCGTACCTTTGGAAAGCGTTTTGTAAACTCAGTCAGCACCTTGGGCAAGGCATAACGTGCCTGAGTGTGGGTGGTGGCAATTACAAAGTTACCCTGATCTTGGCTGGCAAAATCTTTACCCACTCTTCTTAAAGTTTCCACCTCATCCAGGATACGTTCAATCGAGATCAGGATGCGCTTGCCCGGCTCAGTAAGGGAGCGAATGCGCTTGCCGTGGCGTCGGAATATTTCTACACCAAGCTCATCTTCTAGCTCAATAATGGCCTTGGAAACCCCAGGCTGAGAGGTAAACAGTGCCTTGGCGGCCGAAGTGAGATTAAAGTTCTGCCTGACGGCCTCGCGAACAAATCGAAATTGATGCAGGTTCATGTGGATTCCATTCTTTATATCAACTGAGATATAGGAATCAAATTCTATATGATTTTGGGGTATTAAGCTCTAGATACCCAACGTAAACCTACCATTGCCAAAATGAAATACACCAATGGGGGCGTGAGTGCAGTTAGCAATGCCGGCCATGATCCCAAAAGCCCCACATTAGAGAAGAGTGAGTTAAAGAGCTGGAAACTCATGCCCAGCATGATGCCTCCAAATACCTTAATACCAACACTGCCTGCCCGAACCTTCAGGTAGGCAAATGGCAAGGCCAGCGCCAGCATGACAAAGATCGTAAATGGGTAGATTACTTTTTTCCAAAAGGCAATGGAATGCCTTTGCGCATCTTGTTTGTTATCTCTTAAGTGAGAAATGAAGCGACCTAAACTAATGATCGACATTTTTTCTGGGCTGACTAAAAGTACGCTCAAAATTTGTGGAGTGACTTCAGAATTGAGGCTGATGATTGGGTGCGAAAAAGTTTGTGCCGAGTAGACTGGGTTGAGTGGATCCGCTTGCTTGCTTTCTTTAAAGCGAGTTTCGGTAACGTCATCCAGAATCCAAGTACCGGTTTCATCAAAGCGTCCAGACACGGCGCTCCGAATGGAGAGTAGGCGATAGGCATCATCAAACTCATACATGCGGATGTTTTTGATTTCGTTATCCTGTTCAATTTTGCCAACGTTGACATACCGAACTCCCGGCCTAATTGGCCCACTACCGTCTTCATCACGCAAGCGATCTTTTACCCACACTCCAGTTTTAAATTGCGAGCTATAAGATGACCCCAAGGCTTTCATGCGAATTTGATCAGATAAGTTTTCGGTGTAAGGACCAAGCCATTCACTCATCACGAGCGTAACAATAATTAAAGGTAATGAAATCTTCGCGAGGGTCGTTAAGCCCCTGCGTATATCCAGTCCAGCAATCCGTAAGATGGTGAACTCCGATTGACTTGCTAGCATTGCAAATACATAGATACTTCCAATCAAACCAGCGATGGGAATGATTTCAGAAATGCGACTAGGTGCTTTTAACAAAACGTGCAGTAGAGCTAATGGGAGGGTGTATTGCCCTTTAACCGAACCAAGCTCACTGAGGATGTCAAAAAATAAGAACAGCGCCACCAAGGCAAAAAGAATGAAACCAAAGGCAGCATAAATTTGCCTGGCTAAATAGCGTTCAAAAATATAGGGAAACAGGTATTTCATCTATTAGCCAAAAACGAAGGGAGTTGGCGGCGCCACCACTTCAGGGATGGATTAATACGATTACGAATGAGTAAAAAGGCTATGCCAAAAGCGAGGGTATGTATGGGCCAAGCTGCTACCAACACATTGACCTTACCCTGCGACACAAAGTTTTGTGTGAGGTTTAAGAGGTTGCTGTAAATAAGGTATATCAACACTGCATAAAACATTGCCGTGTAATTACCCAGCCTAGGATTGACATAGGCAAGCGGAATTGCGATTAACACAAGCCCAAGTGCCATCAGCGGCAAACCGATCCTCCACAGTAATTCAGCATGATTGGGATTAACGGCGGCCACATTGGGATCATTTAATAACTCGGATACCGACTTTTCACGATCACGCGGTGCTGGATCAAGCGCGCTCTTGCTTTGAATATGGGTGCTGTATTGGGCGAACTCCAAAATCCTAAAATCAGGCTGCGTTGGCACTCCTTCGTAGCGCCGACCATTATTGAGCACGATGGATTTACCGCCACCCTCTGCATTTTCAATAAATCCTGTAGATGCGACTGCGACACTCAAACGACCATTTTTGGTTTCTGCGGCAAAGATATTTTTAACTTCGCTTTTATCAACATCTAACTCTTCAATGAAAAATACGCGCTCGGCTTTGGCTGATTCCCTGAACTGGCCTGCAGCAACCATAGATACATCACTTCGCTGCTGAAAACGCTGGCTAATGATGGTGGATTCTCGGTTAGCCCAAGGCCAAACAAAGAGGGCTAAAAGCGCAATAATGAAGATAAGCGGCGCTGCAAAGCGCAGGATGGGTCGAATGAGGCTGGCAATACTGAGTCCGCTTGCAAACCAAACAATCATTTCTGAGTCTTTGTACCAGCGAACTAGCACTATCAGAACCGCAACAAAAAGAGAGACGGTTAAAAGGACGGCCATATAGCCTAGAGTGGCCAGCGCAATCAGGACGAGAGCATCCTCTGGATTGACGGCACCATTGGCTGCAAAGCCCAGAATTCGGATGACTAGGGTGGTAATCATGATGGTAACCAGGACCAAAAAAACGCCACCAGTCGTAAAACTGAGCTCGCGGCGAAGGGCTTGGTGAAAAATCATGAATAAATGGTGAGTTCAGTGTTATTGGCTCACTCAAGATGTGAACCTGCATCTCGGAGGATAATGGATAA
>JBEGUE010000068.1:0-3276 GCA_041179045.1 Pseudomonadota bacterium | reverse complement strand
TATCACCGCGAGTAAGTCATTCATGTTTGCTTATATTTACCTTGCCTCACAAAGCCCGCGACGCCAAGAGTTGCTCAAACAGATTGGGGTCAAATTTGAGATGCTGATTGCAGAGCCGGGGGAGGATACCGAAACACTTGAAGCACCACTTCCCGATGAACAGGCGCGTACTTATGTTGAGCGCGTTACCTTCGCAAAAAATGCTATTGCCTTAGCTAGGTGGCAAAATAGCGGTAAACCTTGGGCACCCATCTTGTGTGCAGATACTACCGTCAGCCTCCCTGGTAATCCAGCTGGAGAAATTCTTGGGAAGCCTCATGACGCTTCAGATGCTGCACGTATTCTTAAAATGCTGAGCGGCAAAGTACATGAGGTACTAACTGCAGTCGTGCTGATGATTGACCCAAAAACCAATCCACTGTGTCTAATACAAGTTTCTGAGGTGGAATTTGCCCATTTAACTGAAACTCAAATTGAGGGCTACATTCAGAGTGGTGAGCCGTTTGGTAAGGCTGGTGCATATGGTATTCAGGGTCTTGGTGGGGCTTTTATTCCCTCAATTAAAGGTAGCTATAGCGGTATCATGGGATTACCCATCTTCGAAGTTAACCAATTATTAGATTTCGCAAAAGTCGCCCGCATATGAACGAAGAAATTCTAATCAATATCACCCCCCAAGAAACACGAGTGGCACTCATTCAGCAAGGCGCTGTTCAAGAGCTTCAGATCGAGCGTACTCGTCAACGCGGCATCGTCGGCAATATCTATTTGGCTAAAGTGGTACGAGTACTACCTGGCATGCAGTCTGCCTTCATTGAAATCGGCCTAGAGCGCACTGCATTCATGCACGTTGCCGATATCACTCAAAATAACCCTCAAGCCCAAATTGAAAAACTGCTCTTTGAGGGTCAAAATGTTTTAGTTCAAGTTCTGAAAGATCCCCTGGGAACTAAAGGTGCACGTCTCACCACCCAACTGAGTATTGCTGGTCGTAACTTAGTTTATTTGCCCCCAGCTGGAACAGATGCAGCCACCGAAAAATACATTGGCGTATCCCAAAGAATAGATAAGCCAGAAGAGCGGGAAGCCATCAAGGCACGCCTGGCAGGACTCATGCCTGCCGATGAAAAAGGTGGAATCATTGTGCGCACTAGTGCCCAAGATGCCAGCGATACTGAGCTTGAGCACGATATGCATTACCTACGCACCACCTGGGAAAAGATTCGTGAAGCCGTCAATCACAAGGCTGCGCCTAGCTTGCTCTACCAGGACCTTAGCCTTGCTGAGCGGGTATTACGCGACCTTGCTGGCGAAGAAACTGCAAAAATTCGGGTGGACTCAGCGGAGAATTTCGAAAAGCTCAAAGGGTTTGCTACGCTGTATATGCCAAATCTATTGGATAAACTGACGCTACATCGTGGCGAGCGCGCCTTATTTGATTTATTTGATGTGGATGCTGAAATCAATAAAGCGCTCGGGAGAAGAGTAGATCTCAAATCAGGTGGCTACCTGATGATCGACCAAACGGAATCCATGACTACGATAGACGTCAACACCGGTAGTTATGTAGGCGCACGTAATCTAGATGACACCGTATTTAAAACTAATCTTGAAGCTGCCCAAGCTATTGCACGCCAATTGCGCTTACGTAATCTTGGCGGCATTATCATCATCGACTTTATTGATATGCTGAGTAAGGACCATCAAGCATCGGTTTTACACGAACTCAAGCGTAATTTAGAGCGTGATCATGCTCGCACCTCAATAAATGACTTTTCTTCACTAGGGCTGGTAGAGATGACGCGTAAACGCACCCGAGAATCCCTAGCTCACATTACCTGTGAACCCTGCGCTATATGCCAAGGCAAAGGTGAAATCAAAACTGCGCAAACGGTTTGCTATGAGATTTTGCGAGAGATTGTGCGCGAGCATCGCCAATTTAACCCCCGGGAATTTAGAATCGTTGCCGCACCTGATGTGATTGATCTTTTCCTTGAGGAGGAGAATCAGTTCCTGGCGCAGTTAGGCGACTTTATTGCTAAACCGATTAAGCTCCAGGCAGAAGGCAGCTTCCGCCAAGAACAGTACGATATCGTTCTTAGCTAACTATGGATTAAGCGTTTGAAAACTGAATGCGATGCAAGTTGGCATATAAGCCATCTTTAGTAATCAATTCTTCGTGTGAGCCATTCTCAATCACATGACCATACTCTAGCACCACAATCCGATCAGCATGCTCAATGGTTGATAAACGATGCGCGATAACTAAAGTGGTTCTACCGGCCATTAAGCGCTCCAAAGCATCTTGCACTTGACGTTCGGATTCAGAATCCAGTGCCGAGGTTGCTTCATCCAAAATCAGAATAGGGGCATCTTTGTAAATGGCTCTCGCGATAGCCAAACGCTGACGTTGACCACCGGATAAACGATTGCCGTTATCACCAATTTGCGTATCAATTCCTTCAGGCATTTCTTTCATGAGCGCAGATAAGTTTGCCGCCTCAAGTGCTTCCATGACACGTCCACGATCAACGCCATCCTGAGTAGTGGCACCGTAGGCTACGTTTGCCGCAATACTGTCATTGAATAAAATGACATCCTGGCTCACAAAAGCAATCTGTTTACGCACATCAGCGAGCACAATGTCCTCGAGTGGAATATCGTCCAAGAAAATTTGGCCACTAGTCGGCCTAAAGAAACGCGGCAATAAATTGACTAGCGTAGATTTACCACCACCAGACGGACCAACAAAGGCGACTACTTCACCGGGCTTGATATTTAAATTCACACCAGTGAGAGCGTCTTTGCGCCCAGCCTCTTGCTGGTAAGAGAAGCCGACATCCTCAAACCGAATTGCGCCCTTGGCTTTACCCAGAGGCTTCATATTTTCTTTCCGGGACTCGTCTTCCTCGAAGGGTTGATCCATCAAGGAGAAGATCATTTCTGCAGCAGTTAAGCCGCGCTGCAAGGGTTGATTAATATCGGCTAGATGTTTAATCGGCGAAATTACCAGCATCATAGCGGTAATAAAAGCAGCAAACCCTCCAACTGTAGTACCCTCCGAGGCTGACTGCATCAGGGCAATCACCAGGACAATCGATAGCGCCATAGAAGCGATGAGCTGAGTAATTGGCTGATTCAAGCCACCAGCAACTGCTGATTTCAAGGCAAATTGACGAAGGCGATCCGCTTTTTCCATAAAGCGACCCATCTCGTACTCTTCAGCACCATGGACCTTCACAATCTTGTACCCAGCAGCTGACTCTTCAACAATGT
>JBEGUE010000067.1:0-7128 GCA_041179045.1 Pseudomonadota bacterium | reverse complement strand
CCAAATCCTCTTTGAGGGCCAATAATTGACTTTGAAGGGCATTTATTTCCTGCTCAGCCCCAGACTTATTGGATTCAAAATAAAAAAAGAGGCCGCCAGCACTGATCATCAGCATTCCTGCAGCTATCCAAACAGGGGTTAAATTGATTCCTCTGAGTTCAAATAATTTATTCGAAAAAGAGGGCTTTGGGGTCTTGGCTTGGGACGATGCTTCCATCCTGGGTGGAGAGGTGGTTTTACGAATTCCATGCGGATCTGGAATGGCGGGATCATCTCCCAGTTCACTCAGAATGTCATCAAAAGACTGGGGAGAAATATGGCGTGGAGGCATGTCATATTGTTCGTCCTGGGGAAGGGAAAGGCGATCAGGGAAAGTGGAATTGAGCGTCAGAAAAGCACTAGGCAGACATTAAAAGGGGGAGGTTTTGGCCCTGGAGGGCGAATTACGTAAGCACCCTATAATTTGGCATATGGCTCTACCCCCAAAAGACAGGTCGCCATTAAACAGGCGGTTTAACCGACAACCAGATAGACGTCCCGGTCAGCCAAGAGGGGGCTCATTTTCACCCAATAAATCCGCGAGCAATCCGCTCATCAAAGCATTACTGATTATTAGTATGGTTTTTGCGGTAGTGGTTACCTTGTTGCTGGGATATGCTTTTTTAATAGCAAAGCCGAATCTGCCGAAGATCTCAGCCTTGGTTGATTACAACCCCAAAACACCATTGCGCATCTATACGGCTGATAAAGTTCTGATAGGGGAGTTTGGCGAGGAGCGCCGTAAGGTCATTCCTCTCAATGAGATCCCAATTACGATGCGTAACGCAGTCTTGGCCATTGAGGATGATCGCTTTTACTCGCATGGTGGAGTGGATTACGTAGGTATCCTGAGGGCTACGCTTACGAATTTACGCGGCAACCTTTCTCAAGGCGCATCAACTATCACCATGCAGGTGGCCCGAAACTTCTTTCTTAGCAATGAAAAAACCTTCAGTCGTAAGATTTATGAGGTGCTCTTAGCCTGGGAAATTGAGTCTCAATTAAGTAAAGACAAGATTCTTGAGATTTATATGAATCAGATCTTTTTGGGGCAAAGGGCTTATGGATTTTCGAGTGCGGCCCAAATCTATTTCGGCAAGGAATTAAAGGACATCACAATTGCAGAGTCAGCGATGTTGGCTGGTTTACCAAAAGCGCCATCAGCATATAACCCTGTCAGTAATTTTCGTCGCGCCAAGATTCGGCAGGAATACATCTTGCAGAGGATGCGTGATTTGTCGTACATCACTCCCGAGCAGTATCAAATTGCCATGGCTGAAGAGTTGAATATTCGCGGTCTTGGTAATGAATTTAGTACTCGCGCAGATTTTCCTGCTGAGATGGTTCGTCAGCTCCTGATTACGCAATACGGCGAGGCAATCTATTCGCAGGGAATAGATGTATACACTACGATCTTAAAGGCGGACCAAGATGCCGCGTATAAGGCAGTACGTCGTGGTATTTTTGAGTACGACTTACGTCATGCGTACCGTGGTCCCGAGGGTTTCATTGATTTGCCGGAGGATACAGTAAAGCGTCAACGTGCAATTGATGAAGCTTTGTTGGCTTATCCGCAGTTGGATGATTTACAGTCCGGCGTTGTGCTCGATGTCAAGCCAAAAGAAATGCAGGTCATGATTGCTACTGGAGATACGATCACCATAAAGGGTGAAAGTATGAAGCTTGCCGCTGCTGCTTTAACTGATAGCGCTCAACCAAAAAAACGATTGCGTCCTGGTGCAATCGTTAGACTACTTTTGGACGCTGGCGTTTGGAAGTTGGCGCAGTTACCTCAAGTTGAAGCTGCTTTTGTTTCAATGAATACTGAGACGGGTGCGATCCTCTCTTTAGTGGGCGGCTTTGATTTCCGTCGAAATAAATTTAATCACGTCACTCAGGCTCAACGCCAACCGGGTTCCTCTTTCAAGCCATTTATTTATGCCGCTGCGATCGAGAAAGGTTTTTCTCCAAGCACGATGGTGAATGATGCCCCGCTATCTATTGGCGGCCTGGAAACAGGGAGTCAAGCTTGGGAACCAAAGAACTATGATGGCAAATACGAGGGTCTAATGCGCTTGCGCACTGCCTTAGCAAAATCAAAAAACTTGGTTTCAGTGCGACTAATTCGCTCCATTGGACCATCTTATGCTCAAGACTATATTCAACGCTTTGGGTTTGAAGCGGAGAAGCACCCACCTTATTTGACAATGGCTTTGGGCGCAGGCTCTGTTACACCTTTGCAAATGGCGTCCGCTTATAGTGTTTTTGCTAATGGGGGCTATCGCGTAGACCCCTATTTAATTAATAAGATGACGGATTCAAAAGGAGCGGTACTGTTCGAGGCCAAGCCTACTCATGCGCGTGAAGATGCTCCCCGTGTGTTGGATGCAAGAACTTCTTTTGTGATAGACAGTATGTTGCAAGAAGTTACGAAAACCGGTACTGCAGCTAGTGCGAGAGCGAAATTAGGTCGGAATGATATCGCCGGTAAAACCGGTACAACTAATGATTCTCATGATGCTTGGTTTGCGGGATATAACCCAAAGGTAGTTGCCATTGCTTGGATTGGTTTCGACAAGCCCGCTAGTTTGGGTGATCGTGAGACTGGTGGCGGTCTTGCTTTGCCAATGTGGATCTCTTATATGAGCACCGCTTTGAGGGATGAGCCGCAACAAGGCCGTGAAGTACCCGCAGGCGTCACTCAGGTTGATGGCGATTGGTTTATCCCTGAGTTTTCCAATAACGGTGGCGTACGCGAACTACAGTAGTTCGTTTGAGTAATGGCTAGGCAAGCTCGCACCATTATTCCTGGACAAGCAATGCATGTGATGGTTCTTGGCAATAATCGGGAAACGCTTTTTTTCAGTGATGAAGACCGTCGCGTCTATTTAGATTGGTTGCGAGAGGCTGCCAAGCAATTTGGTAGTGCAGTGCATGCATTTGCCTTGATGCCAAATCATGTGCATCTCTTAATAACTCCCCAGAACGCAGACTCACTTGCAAAAACAATGCAATCCCTAGGTAGGCGCTACGCCCAGTATTTCAATCAACAGCATCAACGTTCGGGAACGATTTGGGAGGGACGCTATCGCTCTTCCTTAATAGATCCAGATTATTTTTTACGTTGCCAACGCTTCATTGAGCTCAATCCTGTGCGGTCTGGTTTTGAGTCAAACCCACAGGTTTCCACTTGGACCAGCTTTACTTCTCACATTGGCGGCAATGCAGAGCCTTGGTTGGTTGATCATCAGCACTTTTGGAAGTTAGGAAATACTCCTTTTGAGCGGCAAATGAGTTGGGCGGCGTTTGTGAAGGAGGGTGCGCCCCTTTGGGAGGATCGCCAAATCACAGAGGCCCTCGTGAGATCCAAGCCCTGGATAAGCGATAGTTATGCAAAAAAGCTGTTTAAAGACAATCCGGAGCAGGTATTAATACGGCGCCGTGGGCGACCTAAGAAATTAATTCCCGTTAATTCAATAAGTTAGAGCTTACTCAAGGCGCTTTATCTTCAGCCTTGCAGTCATTATGCTGTGACTCTGTCCCTTTTATAGGAGCTTCTTTTGAGTCAGCCCTAATTTAATTGGGACAGAGTTATTTTATTTCTATTGCTTCGATGTGGGTATTCCCCTATATTAGTTCCTCCAAAAGTAATCAAGCCTCTAAGGCAAGCGGAAATACTATGACTACAAACATGAACACAGACCTTCGTCCAATCGCACAGGGTCTCTATGATCCACAAAATGAGCATGACGCTTGCGGCGTAGGATTCGTTGCCCACATCAAGGGCAAGAAGTCACATGAGATCGTTGCTCAAGGATTGCAAATTCTTGAGAACTTAGATCACCGTGGTGCTGTTGGTGCTGATCCCCTGATGGGTGATGGCGCAGGAATTTTGATCCAAGTGCCAGATATCTTGTACCGCGAAGAAATGGCAAAGCAGGGTATCGAGTTACCGCCATTTGGTGAATATGGCGTAGGCATGATTTTCCTTCCAAAAGAACAGGCATCGCGTTTAGCTTGTGAACAAGAATTAGAGCGGACAGTTCGCCTCGAGGGTCAAGTTGTTTTAGGTTGGAGGGATGTCCCAGTTGATGTGAAGCTGCCGATGTCTCCAACAGTGCAAATGACCGAGCCATTTATTCGTCAGATCTTTATTGGCCGCGGCCGCGACATCATGACTACCGACGCACTTGAGCGTAAGTTGTATGTCATTCGCAAGACCGCAAGCCATGCAATCCAGGATTTACACTTAAAGCACGGTAAAGAATATTTTGTTGCATCAATGTCTGCTCGCACCATTGTTTACAAGGGCTTGTTGTTAGCAAACCAAGTGGGCGCGTATTACAAAGACTTACAAGATTCACGTACAGTTTCTGCATTGGCTTTAGTGCATCAGCGTTTCTCTACAAACACTTTCCCAGCCTGGGAATTGGCTCATCCATATCGCATGATTGCGCACAACGGTGAGATCAATACTGTTAAGGGCAACGTCAACTGGGTAAATGCACGAGAGGGAGCAATCAGCTCCCCAGTGCTCGGTGATGATCTTAAAAAATTATGGCCACTAATCTATCCAGGTCAATCTGATACAGCCTGTTTTGATAATTGTTTAGAGTTATTGGTCATGTCAGGTTATCCACTGGCACAAGCAATGATGATGATGATCCCGGAAGCATGGGAACAGCACACCTTAATGGATGAAAACCGCCGCGCATTCTACGAATACCATGCCGCAATGATGGAGCCATGGGATGGCCCAGCAGCAATGGCATTTACCGATGGTCGCCAGATTGGCGCTACCTTAGATCGCAATGGTTTACGTCCAGCACGTTATTACGTTACAGATGATGACTTAGTGATCATGGGCTCTGAGGCCGGTGTACTACCAATTCCAGAAAACAAGATCGTTCAAAAATGGCGCTTGCAACCAGGCAAGATGTTCATGATTGATATGGAGCAAGGCCGCATCATCGATGACGTGGAATTGAAAGATGCCGTTTCTAAGGCCAAGCCATACAAGAGCTGGATCGATGCAGTCCGTGTGAAGCTTGATGAAGTCGATGCTAGCAAAGCAGATTTAGTAGATGAAAAAAATACTATTCGACCTGCTGCAAAATTATTAGATCGTCAACAAGCTTTTGGTTATACCCAAGAGGACATTAAGTACCTCATGGCACCAATGGCTATGAATGGTGAAGAGGCAATTGGATCAATGGGTAATGATAGCCCGCTAGCCGTGCTCTCTAATAAGAACAAGCCACTATATAACTACTTCAAGCAATTGTTTGCACAGGTCACCAATCCTCCGATTGACTCTATCCGTGAAAACATGGTGATGTCCTTAGTGTCTTTCATCGGGCCGAAGCCAAATTTGTTGGATACCAACAATATCAACCCGCCAATGCGTTTGGAAGTTAGTCAGCCAATTCTAGATTTCAACGACATGACGAAGATTCGTCACATCGGTCACTATACCAACGGTAAGTTCCGCTCATATGAGTTGGATATTTGCTACCCAGCATCTTGGGGTAAGGCAGGTATTGAGGCTCGCTTAGCATCTTTGTGTGCAGAAGCAGCGGATGCAGTTCGCTCTGGTTACAACATCTTGATCGTGAGCGATCGTCAGGTTGATGAGCAGCATGTAGCCATTCCAGCATTGTTAGCTACTTCAGCGATTCATCAGCACTTGGTAGAAAAAGGTTTGCGTACTAGCGTTGGCCTCGTAGTTGAGACTGGTAGTGCCCGTGAGACACACCACTTCGCACTTTTGGCTGGCTATGGTGCTGAGGCGGTTCACCCTTACCTGGCAATGGAAACTTTGGCTGAAATGGCTAAAGGCTTATCTGGCGATTTATCGGCAGAAAAAGCGGTTAAGAATTTTGTTAAAGCAGTTGGCAAGGGCTTACAAAAAGTGATGTCCAAAATGGGCATATCTACTTATATGTCTTATACCGGCTCACAGATTTTTGAGGCCATTGGCTTGAACCGTGACGTAATCGACCATTACTTCAAGGGCACTCCATCGAACGTAGGTGGTATTGGTGTATTTGAGGTGGCTGAAGAAGCTTTGCGTATGCATCAGTCTGCATTCGGTAATGATCCTGTTTTGACCAACATGCTCGAAGCTGGCGGTGAATACGCTTTCCGTATCCGCGGCGAAGATCATATGTGGACCCCAGATACGATTGCGAAGTTGCAGCATTCCACCCGTGCCGGTATCGATAAGGGCTATCAAACTTATAAAGAGTATGCCAATCTGATTAATGACCAAACCAAGCGTCAGATGACCTTGCGCGGTTTGTTTGAATTCAAGATTGAGCCAGTTAAAGCGATTCCATTAGACGAAGTGGAGCCTGCAAAAGAAATCGTTAAGCGTTTTGCAACGGGTGCGATGTCTTTAGGTTCTATCTCTACTGAAGCGCATGCTACCTTGGCAATTGCGATGAACCGGATTGGCGGTAAGTCCAATACTGGTGAGGGCGGTGAAGATCCAAACCGTTATGTAAATGAACTCAAAGGCATTCCAATTAAAAAGGGTGAAACCTTAGCGAGTATTTTGGGTGACGATGTTGTTGAGGCGAACATTCCTTTGCTTGATGGCGATTCATTACGCTCCAGAATTAAGCAGGTTGCTTCTGGTCGTTTCGGAGTCACCACTGAATATCTGCGCTCTGCTGATCAGATTCAGATCAAGATGGCTCAAGGTGCTAAGCCTGGTGAGGGCGGTCAATTGCCGGGCGGCAAGGTTTCTGATTACATCGGTAAGCTGCGCTTCTCTGTGCCAGGTGTTGGTTTGATTTCTCCTCCTCCACACCACGATATTTACTCGATTGAAGATATCGCCCAGTTGATTCACGATCTGAAAAACGTAAATCCAACGGCTGATGTATCTGTGAAGTTAGTTTCTGAAGTCGGTGTTGGTACGATTGCTGCCGGCGTTGCTAAAGCAAAAGCAGATCACGTTGTGATCGCTGGACATGATGGCGGTACAGGCGCATCACCACTCTCTTCTATTAAGCACGCTGGTTCCCCATGGGAATTGGGCTTGGCTGAAACTCAACAAACATTAGTGCTTAATGGTTTGCGCAG
>JBEGUE010000066.1:0-3813 GCA_041179045.1 Pseudomonadota bacterium | reverse complement strand
ATGGGAACTATCCTTGGCCCAGTGGTTGGTGCAGGCATCGTGGTTGGTCTGCAAAACTATTTAGCCAATATTGGATCCTGGAGCACCATTGCAACCGGATTTATTTTCGTGATTTGTGTATTGGCTTTCCGTCGAGGTGTTGTTGGTGAAATCACCCACTTTTTTAAGAGTAAGAGCTGAACTCTTTTTCTCATTAGTTTTTAGTACGGCGCTTCGGCGCCGTACTCATTTAAGATCAGCCGCCCTCAAGCAAGGCGCCAATACGAGGGTTGTGTATTTTGGCCCATCGAATTAAAAAATATTCAATTAAATCAGAGGCTTATAAAATAAATATCAGTTGGATTGTTGTTTAGGCATAGATTTGTTTCACGTGAAACTTACAAAATGCTATGATCATCGCCCTATCTGAGGCAAATCATGCGTTATTCAAAGAACTTCGATGTCATTGTGGTTGGCGGCGGTCATGCTGGTACCGAGGCTGCCCTTGCGGCTGCTCGCATGGGATGTGACACCTTGCTAGTAACCCATAGTATTGAGAGCTTGGGTGCTATGAGTTGCAATCCGTCAATTGGCGGGATTGGTAAGGGCCACTTAGTTAAAGAGATTGATGCAATGGGTGGCGCTATGGCAGCAGCCACCGATGAAGCTGGCATTCAGTTTCGAATCTTGAATTCAAGCAAGGGCCCTGCTGTTCGAGCAACCCGTGCACAAGGTGACCGGGTTTTATATAAGGCGGCCATTCGTCGACGCCTCGAAAATCAAGAAAATCTAACCCTTTTCCAAGCCGCCGTAGACGATCTCCTGGTTCAGGGTGATGAGGTTCAGGGTGTGGTTACGCAAATGGGCCTGAAGTTTATGGCCAAGAAGGTGGTGTTAACGGCGGGCACCTTCTTGGATGGCAAGATTCACGTTGGTCTAAATAACCACGCAGGAGGTCGAGCTGGCGACCCGGCGGCCGTTTCCTTGTCGGCTAGATTAAAAGAGTTAAAACTTCCTCAGGGGAGATTGAAAACAGGCACCCCACCCCGGATCGATGGAAGAACCATTGATTTCTCGGTGATGTTGGAGCAGCCAGGAGATTTGGACCCGGTCCCCGTTTTTTCTTACCTAGGCCGGCCTGAGCAGCATCCCAGGCAGGTTCCCTGCTGGATCTCCCATACAAATGAGCAAACACATGACATTATCCGGGGCGGCTTAGATCGTTCCCCGATGTATACCGGCGTTATTGAGGGGGTTGGCCCGCGCTATTGCCCCTCTATTGAGGACAAGATTCATCGATTTGCCTCCCGAAACAGTCACCAAATATTTTTAGAGCCTGAAGGCTTAACAACAAATGAGTTTTACCCCAATGGCATTTCTACGAGTCTCCCGTTTGATGTTCAGTGGGACCTAGTTCGCAGTATTCGTGGCCTAGAGTCTGCAGTAATTGTGCGTCCTGGCTATGCCATTGAGTACGATTTCTTTGATCCGCGCCATTTACGCCACAGCTTGGAGACCAAAGCAATTGCTGGCCTGTATTTTGCCGGCCAGATTAATGGCACAACGGGTTATGAAGAGGCTGCTGCCCAAGGTATGCTTGCGGGCATCAATGCTGGCTTAGCAGCACAAGGTAAAGAGCCCTGGTTGCCTAAACGTAGTGAGTCTTATATCGGTGTCTTAGTGGATGACCTAATTACCTTGGGTGTCCAAGAACCCTATCGCATGTTTACCAGTCGTGCGGAATACCGTCTGAGTTTGCGTGAAGATAATGCTGATTTGCGCCTCACTACTATTGGGCGTGAACTTGGTTTGGTCGACGATTACCGCTGGAATACGTTTTGTAGGAAACAAGAGGCTGTTTCACGTGAAACATCTCGCTTGCAAGACATCTGGATTGGCCCAAAACATGGGTCAGCAAAGGCTGTTTCTGAACTCTTAGGACAAGATTTGTCGCACGAGTGTAGTTTGGCTGACCTCTTAAGGCGCCCTGGAGTTACATATGAGGCGGTTACCGGTTTGGCTGATGGGCTTTGGTCGGCAGGAACCTTGGATGATGATTTAGGTTTGGCGCAACAAATAAGCGATCAGGTTGAAGTTTCCATTAAATACCAGGGTTATATAGAGAGGCAGGCTGTAGAAATTGCTCGGCAAGAGCATAACGAGACTTTCCCACTTCCTGAGGTGTTGGATTACACCCAAGTACTTGGTTTATCCAAAGAGGTTCAGCAAAAACTCAATCTGCATAAGCCGGGTACCTTGGGTCAGGCTGGCAGGATATCTGGCGTTACTCCTGCGGCACTCTCCTTACTATTGGTGCATCTTAAAAAGGGCTTAGGCCGCACCCAAGAAGAAACCCATGAGCAATGATTTAGTTTCTTTAGGGATTGAGAGTTTAGGCCTTAACCTCAGCTCTACCAATATCGCTGATTTAGAGCTTTTCTTGCAGGAAATGGGTCGCTGGAATCAAGTACATAACTTGACTGCTATTGAGGGGGAAAAGAACTCAGTTAGACTGCATCTTATTGATTCTATTACAGTTTTACCAGTAATGCGCCGCTTTTTGGGTTTATCAAACCCCAAAATCGCGGACCTAGGCTCTGGTGGTGGTTTGCCCGCCATCCCAATTGCTATTTTGCAGCCGGAATGGCAGTTGACTTTGATTGAGGCTATACGCAAAAAGACGGCATTTTTGCAGCATGTGCGCGGTAAATTGGGCTTAAAGAACATTCAAGTTTTAAGCGAGCGTGTTGAAGTGGTAGGTAAATCACAGCCAGGTCAGTTTGATGCGGTGATTTCTAGGGCATTTACTAATCTTGCCCATTTTTTAGAGTTGTCCTTGCCCCTTCTTAAGCCCAATGGCCTCGTATTTGCCATGAAAGCCAAGCGCGCAGATGAAGAGTTGCGCGATGTTTGCATGGATGACTGGAGACTGGTGGCTGATGAGCCTCTAGAAATTCCGAATTTAGCGGTGGAGCGTCGACTTTTGGTCTTATCCCCCGTGAGAAAATTACCCCTTTAAAGCAAGACATTTTTAAGAAAAAATTATGGCCAAAATATTTTGTATTGCGAATCAAAAAGGCGGTGTTGGAAAGACGACCACCGCAGTAAATTTGGCAGCAGGTTTAGCTGGTCATCAGCAGCGTGTTTTGTTGGTTGATTTGGATCCACAAGGTAACGCGACGATGGGCTCGGGAATCGAAAAAGCCGACCTCAATAGTACTGTGTATCAAGTGTTGATTGGTCTGTCGACAGTAAAAGAATCTGCAGTGCGTTGTGAAAGCTCGGACTACGATGTGTTGCCAGCAAATCGCGATTTGGCTGGCGCAGAAATTGAGTTGGTAGATTTAGATTCGCGCGAGCAAAGATTGAAAGATGCGCTCGCCCTTGTTGCAAATGATTACGACTTTATTTTGATTGACTGTCCCCCTGCACTATCTTTGTTAACGCTGAATGGATTGTGTGCGGCGAACGGTGTGATCGTGCCAATGCAGTGTGAATATTTTGCGCTGGAAGGTTTGTCAGACTTAGTAAACACAATTAAGCAAGTTCACGCAAACTTAAATCCTGATTTGATGATCATCGGTTTATTGCGGGTGATGTTTGATCCACGCATGACTTTGCAACAACAAGTCTCAGATCAATTACTTGAGCACTTTGGCGACAAAGTATTTAAGAGCATCATTCCTCGCAACGTCCGCTTGGCCGAAGCGCCATCCTATGGGCTTCCTGGGGTGGCGTTTGATAAGACATCGCGTGGCGCCAAAGCCTATTTAGAGTTTGGTGCCGAGATGATTGATCGCATTAAGCAAATGTAAAACCTAGGAACAATAAAAA
>JBEGUE010000065.1:0-5556 GCA_041179045.1 Pseudomonadota bacterium | reverse complement strand
AATGCGATTTTTGCGCTAAAGCCTATCGCTTCGATGCGGTTGATTGTCGACAGGTCTTTAAAACCGATTTATTGGCAGATGCTACGAGACCGCCCTCTAGCGGGCATTAAGCAACTTTATGGCTTAGTTACTGCTTCGTTGTTGTTGGCTTTACACCGTCAGCAGCATTGGAGGTAGATTTTTCAGAAGGCAGGATTTGCACAAAGAACTCCCCCTCTTTGAGCATGCCATGTTCTACCCTTGCTCGCTCTTCAATCGCCCGGGTACCTTCTTTTAAATCCTTAACGTCGCCAGTAAGCTTTGCATTACGCAAGCTCAGCAGGCTGTTTTTAGCCTGCTGTAACTCAAGTTGCTTCTCCATCTCATACACCTTCAACCATCCACCCTTCCCCAGCCAAAGGGGGTACTGTATTGCGATCAGCAATAACAGCATCGAGTAGATGACAATGCGCATGAGCTAAAAGCTAGCTAGTAACTAGCGTTTTAGATTGTAGAAAACAGATTTTCCTGGGTAGGTAGCTACATCACCCAAGTCTTCTTCTATACGTAACAACTGGTTGTACTTGGCAATCCGATCAGAACGAGACAGAGAGCCAGTCTTAATCTGACCCGCATTGGTACCAACAGCAATATCAGCAATGGTACTGTCTTCTGTTTCACCAGAGCGATGAGAAATGACGGCCGTGTAATTGGCACGCTTGGCCATTTCAATCGCGGCAAAGGTCTCAGTTAAGGTGCCAATTTGATTAATCTTAATCAAGATAGAGTTAGCAATACCTTTCTCAATACCTTCCTTGAGAATACGCGTATTCGTTACGAAGAGGTCATCACCAACCAATTGAATCTTCTTGCCTAATTTTTGAGTGATGTCTGCCCATCCATCCCAGTCGCTCTCATGCATGCCGTCCTCAATCGAGACGATTGGGAATTGATCAGCCAAATTGCCCAGATAGTCTGAGAATTCGCTTGAGGTGAGCTGTAAACCTTCGCCTGCTAGGTGGTACTTACCATCTTTATAGAATTCACTAGCAGCGCAATCTAAAGCAAGTAAAACATCTTCACCAGCTTGGTAACCAGCACCTTCAATCGCCTTCATGATGGTTTGTAAGCACTCTTGATTGCTCTTGAAATTAGGTGCAAAGCCACCTTCATCTCCAACAGTGGTTGGCATGCCTTGAGCACCCAGAATCTTTTTCAATTCGTGAAAGATTTCAGCGCCACAGCGGAGTGCTTCACGGAAGCTTTGTGCTCCCACTGGCATCACCATGAATTCCTGAATATCAAGACTGTTATTTGCGTGAGCACCACCATTGACAATGTTCATCATGGGGACCGGTAATTGCATACCACCAGATCCACCAAAGTAACGATATAAAGGTAAGCCGGCTTCTTCTGCAGCAGCGCGTGCCACAGCCATTGAAACAGCTAATGTTGCGTTAGCACCCAAGCGTGCTTTGTTATGAGTGCCGTCTAACTCAATCAAAGTGTGGTCCAAGAAAGCTTGTTCGCTTGCATCAAGACCCAAAATGGATTCAGCAATCTCGATATTGATATTTTGAACAGCCTTAAGTACGCCTTTACCTAGGTAACGTGCTTTATCGCCATCACGTAGCTCAATAGCTTCGCGTGAACCAGTCGATGCACCTGAAGGTACCGCAGCACGACCCATCACCCCGGACTCAAGTAACACATCACATTCCACTGTGGGATTGCCGCGTGAATCCAAAACTTCTCTACCAATAATGTCAACAATGGCGCTCATGCACCTTCTCCTAAATTAAATGAATATGGGGTATTACTTAAAGCTGTCTTCTAAAAACGATCCGGACTTTTTCACAACAGAGTCAATGGCAACTAAAGACTCTAATAATTCTTTCATGCGATTTAAAGGCACAGCATTTGGGCCATCAGAAAGTGCCTTAGCTGGATCTGGATGCGTCTCCATGAATAAGCCGCTGATGCCAACTGCAACAGCAGCACGGGCCAGCACGGGAACAAATTCACGTTGACCGCCACTAGCATTGCCTTGGCCGCCAGGAAGCTGTACTGAATGCGTTGCATCAAACACAACTGGTGCTTTTGCTTCGCGAAGAATTGCTAGGCTACGCATATCAGAAACTAAGTTGTTATAGCCAAATGAAGCGCCACGCTCGCAAACCATAAATTGATCTGGTAGATTCGCTTCCTTAGCTGCTGCACGTGCTTTATCAATTACGTTCAGCATTTCATGAGGGGATAAAAATTGCCCCTTCTTGAAATTGACTGGCTTACCGCTCTGAGCGCAAGCTCGAATGAAATCAGTCTGCCTACACAAGAAAGCCGGGGTCTGAAGTACATCAACCACTTTTGACACAGGTGCAATTTCACTGATGTCATGAATGTCCGTCAATACCGGAACACCAATTTCACGTTTCACACGAGCCAGAATCTCAAGTCCTTTTTCCATACCCAGGCCACGAAAAGAAGTGCCAGAGGAGCGATTAGCTTTATCGAAGGAGGACTTGTAGATGAATGGAATGCCAAGGGAAGAGGTCATCTCTTTGAGCTCACCAGCGATATCCAAAGCGGATTGCTCAGACTCGATAACGCAAGGACCTGCAATTAAAAAGAAGCGATGGTCTAGGCCAACATCAAAACCACATAACTTAAATGCACTCATGTATTTCTCCTAGGCAACTTGCTTTTGAGTTGCAGCTTGATGAACTAATGATGCCTTAATAAAAGCAGAAAATAATGGGTGGCCATCACGTGGGGTCGAAGTGAATTCTGGATGGAACTGCACGCCAAAGAACCATGGGTGCATGGAGCTCGGCAATTCCATCATTTCAGGCAAGGACTCATTTGGAGTTCTAGCAGAAATAATGAGGCCAGACTTCTCAAGACGAGGGACATAAACATTATTAACCTCATAGCGATGACGGTGACGTTCATTTACCTCATCACCATAAATCTCATGAGCCAATGTACCTGCCTTGACAGGACAGCGCTGTGAGCCTAGGCGCATTGTTCCACCTAGATCGGAATCATTGCTACGTTTCTCAACACGACCTTCGCGGTCTACCCACTCTGTAATCAGGGCAACGACTGGACTCTCTGTTTCTGGGTCAAACTCAGTACTATTGGCATGAGTCATGTTGGCAACATGACGCGCAAATTCGATCACAGCTAATTGCATACCCAAGCAAATGCCTAGGTATGGAACATTATTTTCGCGGGCATAACGAATAGCAGCAATTTTGCCTTCAGTGCCGCGTATACCGAATCCGCCTGGCACCAAAATCGCATCTAAGTTTTGAAGGCAATCGACGCCCTCTTTTTTAATGACCTCAGAATCGATGTAGTTGATATTGACGCGAGTGTGATTATGAATTCCAGCGTGACGTAAAGCTTCGATCAATGACTTATAAGATTCGGTTAATTCAACGTACTTACCAACCATGCCAATAGTGACATCATGTTGCGGGTTGGCTAACTCATAAACCAGATTTGCCCAAACCGATAGGTCTGCTGGTTTAGCTTCAATATCCAATTCACGACAAATCAAGTCATCCATGCCTTGCGCTTGCAGCATTTCTGGAATCTTGTAGATGGTGTCAACATCCCAAACTGAGATGACTGCCTCTTCACGTACATTCGAGAAAAGAGAAATCTTGGCGCGCTCGTCTTCTGGAATCGGGCGATCAGCACGGCACAACAGTACCGTCGGCATGATGCCGATTTCACGTAACTTTTGTACAGAATGTTGGGTTGGCTTGGTCTTTAACTCACCAGCACTGGTGAGATAAGGTACTAAAGTAAGGTGAACAAATGCACAGCTATGCCTTGGAAGTCGAATGCTCATTTGCCGAGCAGCTTCTAGAAATGGTAGCGACTCAATGTCACCCACGGTTCCACCGATCTCACAAATCGCTATGTCGGCATGACCATCGTGACTCGCTTTGGCGCCCCGCTCTACAAACGCTTGTATCTCATTTGTAATATGTGGAATTACCTGGACAGTTTTACCTAGGTACTCGCCGCGTCGCTCTTTACTGATGACAGACTCATAGATCTGGCCAGTGGTGAAGTTATTACTCTTGCGCATCTTTGCAGAAACAAAGCGCTCGTAATGCCCAAGATCGAGGTCGGTTTCAGCGCCATCTTCAGTAACAAAGACTTCGCCGTGTTGAAGTGGGCTCATTGTCCCAGGGTCAACGTTGATATAAGGGTCTAATTTTAGGAGGGTGACTTTCAGGCCGCGGGATTCGAGAATCGCGGCAAGCGAGGCAGCTGCGATTCCTTTCCCTAAAGAAGAAACCACACCACCAGTGACAAAAACGTATTTGGTCATCGCTTAAGCTCTGTTGGAAAAAGTAATTATAACGATAGCGACTGATCGATTAAAAATTCATGGCATGCTCAGTAAATCATGGCTTGCAGGCAAGTTATCGGATAGCGTTCAATTTGTTTGCTCATATTTTTTGCAATGTGGGATGATTTGAGCCCTCAAAATCGGTCTTGGATAAGTTCAGCGCTCCCTTTTGTCATCCCCATCAACTCAAAAATTGTTTGCGTTACACCAAAACTCATTGTTTATTGCCTAAATTTTAAGCAATTTGGAATATTTTTGATAATTAAGTCTTATATAAGACATGAATTCCGAATTACAATAGACTGATTAAGGGAAACACCCTGCTTAGTCTTACTGTTGATAACTCTTACCCAATAGGAAACACGATGCTAGAAGCCTACAACGCTCAAGTTACTGAACGCGCAGCCCTTGGAATTCCTGCCCTCCCACTGACTAAAGATCAAACTGCTGAACTAGTGGGATTACTCAAAAATCCTCCAAAAGGCAAAGAGGCGGAATTAGTCGAGCTCATCACCAATCGAGTACCTGCTGGGGTTGATGAAGCAGCCAAAGTGAAGGCGGAGTTTTTAGATGCTATCGCCAAGGGAGTAGAAAAGTCTCCTTTGATTTCACGCATTAAGGCAACCGAACTCCTGGGCACCATGCTGGGTGGTTACAACATTAAACCTTTGGTTGAATTGTTGTCAGATGCTGAATGTGCAGCAACTGCAGCAGCAGCATTGAAAAAAACCTTATTGATGTTTGACTACTTCCATGATGTTCAGGAGCTGGCAGAAAAAGGTAATACTCAGGCTAAGGCTGTGATGCAAAGCTGGGCAGATGCTGAATGGTTTACGAGCCGCACGGCTGTACCAGAAAGCATGAAGCTCACCGTATTTAAAGTGACTGGTGAAACCAATACCGACGATCTGTCCCCTGCGCCTGACGCATGGAGCCGTCCAGATATTCCATTGCATGCAACCATTATGTTGAAGAACCCACGTCCAGGCATTGAGCCAGACGAGGTTGGTGTGCGTGGCCCAATGAAACAAATTGAAGCTCTCCAGAAAAAAGGTAATCAAATTGCCTACGTTGGAGACGTAGTGGGTACAGGATCTTCACGTAAATCTGCAACGAATTCTGTGTTGTGGTGGACTGGCCAAGATATACCGTTCGTTCCGAACAAGCGCTTTGGTGGTGTTTGCTTAGGCACGAAGATTGCCCCA
>JBEGUE010000064.1:0-3214 GCA_041179045.1 Pseudomonadota bacterium | reverse complement strand
ACTGTGTTGTCTGAAATTTTTGCTTATTTTTTTTCCGTTGATGTAGGCATTTATGCAACGGGGGATCGAAGCTCCCTCTAGCATTGACGACAATTACGGGTATGACAACGATTCGTGTAATTTGGTATCATGACGTGCTATAAACCTTTGCGCAGCAATGCTTTAGAAGATCCATTTTTAGAAGAGGCATGAACCGTTTCATTATTGTGGAATTTTAGGTTCAATATCTTGTATTACTATCAAATCGTAATCAATCGGCGGCGGACAACGATCAAGGTTTAAGTCATAGCTACCAAACCGGTTCACATGTTGTGTCCAGTAAGGGCTAAGGGCAGCCACAGCATTAGTATCCAGCGGATATCCTTCCTGTTTTAACTCACTAAGAATGCGACTAATTTCGTAGACGTTGTAAAAAATCAAGCAATTTGCCACCAGGTGGTTATAACGGATCATCTTCCGCTGCTCTTCCCGATTATTGGAAGTGATCACACCCTCGCCACCAAACGAAAGCCACTGTACAAAGTGATTGAAAGACTCACTCTTATTAGTTGCTCCCTGGATCGTAGATCGCAACTGTGCATCATTCAGATATTGAAGCAGAAATCCGGTTCTAACTGCACAACCCAAGGCATGAAATGCTTGATAGAGTTTATTTTTATTACTATTTGTGCCTAACTTTCGTAGTACGGTAGAAGCATTAATCTTGCCAGCTTTGACCGAAAGGGCGACCCGCAGCATATCCGGCAAATGGGTTTCAATTAATTCCCAATTAACCGGATCGGTGAAGAGGTTATCAACATGTTTGTAACGCATAGAGCGGCTTGGACGATAAAACTTCAAATCTTTCCAGTTGCGAATGCGCGGCATCAGTGTGATGCCCAACAAATAGGCCAATGCAAAAACCGTAGCACTTTGAGCTTGTGTATCACCATGAATGGTGTCTGGCTGAATCTCGGATTGGTTCTGCAGCAATCCATCGAGAATATAGACAGCTTCCCAGACCCCGCAGGGAATGAAATGACTAAAGAGGGCAATGTAAGTGTCGGAGATATGGTAGTAAGCAATGCCACCATAGCCACCGTAACGAATGTGGTACTCCGCTAATAAATTATTCTCATAGATATCCCACTTAGTCCCATCGACTGAGGCTCCATGCCCTGTGCCCCAATATTTCGGCAAGTTGAAGCGGTTATAGGCATTGATGATGACAGTGATGGCAGATTGCAGTTTTTCTACATCAATATGTCTTTGATGCACATGAGAAACTTGCCTTCGGTCAAAATCCTGAAGGGAGACAGCCGTTTGAGCCGAACCCAAATTGCAGCCATAGCAGAAGGTTGTTGCCAAGTAACGATCAATGGGACGATCCAGCTTCGCATCATGCCCTGACTTAGGCTTGAAGAAGCGCGTCCAATTGAGCCATAACTCAGTGTCAATCAAGCTATCAAGCAAGTTAACTGGATGAATTCGTGCGGCAATCTGTGCCTTCAATTCTGCTGCTCCAGGTACTTTTTTTGGTTTTGGTTTGCGAATCACTAGACGGTCGCGCTGATAATCGACATCCGCGTTAGCAGGAAAATCATCATCAAAAGTAGTGGCACAGGTAGTCAGCCATTGCTGCACATGAGTGACAAATGCCTTGGAGTCAGTCGGTAATTCAACCTGTTGCCCATACTCCGCAATGGCAGACTCATACTGCTCCCAATCAATTAATTGGCTGTAGTAGTCACCATAATCAGAACTCCCTTCAATGTAGAGATCGCCTGATTTCAACTCCAGTAAAATGTGCGAGAAAACGCACACTTCAAAGTGGCGACGGTTGACAGCCTCTGGCATGGGGATACGGGTGCGTTGTTCGGTAACTAGATACCACCACTTAGCTGGAATCCAACCCAGGTCGATATGTTGTACTCGCTGTTCTGAATCAGTTCCAGCATTTTTAATGGTGATAATTGGCAAACTGGCCTGCCGATCATGTCGGTGTTTCAACAAAAACTGGATCGCTGCTTCTAATGTCTTGTCTTGAGAACTGGAGCACAGAGGCAGCACCTCTATTAACCGAAAAAGAGTAGTTCGATGACTTTTGTAGAATTTCTGAATCAACGAAAAGTAGTTATTGTCAGCATGGTTCAGGTGAGCGTCACACTGTTTGACAATGGTTTGGCTCTGCTCTCCAATCACCGCTTCAATGGCGGCAAATCGTTGTGAAATATCGCCCTCCTGCTGGTAAGCCAGCACCATTTCTCGCAAGGTCGCAATCAGTTCATCAGTGTGTGATTGCGTCTGCACTCGGTATTCCAATAAAGCAGTTTTCCCTTTTTGATGCATCTGCTGCATTTGCTTGATGAACATCTCTGCCAAGTCATCCAGAGTGCAAGCATACTGGGCACCTATTAATGCCACTATCAGCGTATATCGTTTGGCTGGCTCCATCTTTTTCATCCGCGCAGCATCTAGCGTCATTGCTTCTTGGGCAAAATGCTTGACCTTCACCTCTGGAATTCCCATCAAGGGAGACTTATACTCAGGTAATTGGCGCAATTGTTGCAACCTATCGATCCAAGTTTGCAAATGTGTCAGGGTAGGTCTGCCAGCATCTTGTTTGAGATCGTTCCAACTTGTCATGGTGGCAATGGGTGTGATCGTTAACAGCTCATCGAGTTGTTGGCGACTGGCAAGGTTTAAGCGGTCATTTACCTGCTGGTAAAAGGTGGTCATGACTTGAGCACGGATTTGTTGAGCCGTGCGGTTGAGAGTGTTAAATACAGGTAGTTCAAACCGTTGACGCACCAACTCCTCAATCGCTACATTAATTAAGTCTGCCAAGTCTTGCTTGGTCGATGCCGCTGCGCGAATTGATTCCACCATCACGGCTTTAGCCGAAGGATTGTAAGAATGCAAATGCAAGTAGTCTCGAATCAAGCTGAGGTGTCGTTTGCGAGTTGCCGCAGTATCATAGTATTCTAAATCCCGCTTAGAGATATTCAAATGTGCAACCATTGCAATATGTTGGATAATACTGGCTGGCACATCTTGGTTTAATACAGCGTAACCCAGCCTTTGAAACGTTTTCAGTAAGATGAGGAATCCCAATCGCGTAGCACTTCCATTGATAGTTGACTGTTTAGCGAACGTTAACTCTTCTGTTGTGGGCGTGTAGATCGCCGTCAATTCCTTGAGCGTAATATTGCTTTTGAGACGGGGATAGGCAGTT
>JBEGUE010000063.1:0-13722 GCA_041179045.1 Pseudomonadota bacterium | reverse complement strand
CTCAAGAAATCAAAGTCAACGCCTTTGTCTGCTTGCGTAACAGTGTCTAAGAATAGTTTGAGATAGCCACGCTCTGCAGTAGGCTCTATTACTGGATTCTCTTTTGCGCGCTTAGCCAACTCTTCATCTGAGACCAACAAACTAATCTCACGATTCTTCACACTCAAGCGAATGCGGTCTCCATTGCTTACAAACGCCAGTGGGCCACCTACTGCAGCCTCTGGAGTCACGTGCAACACAATGGTTCCAAACGCCGTACCACTCATGCGTCCATCAGAAATTCGCACAATATCTTTTACACCAGCACGAGCCAACTTCATCGGAATCGGAATATATCCCGCTTCAGGCATACCAGGTGCGCCTTTAGGGCCAATATTCTTGAGCACCAAAATATCATCTGCCGTCACATCCAGGTCTGGACTATCAATCCGATTGGCTAGGTCTTCACTGTTTTCAAAAACAACCGCGCGACCCTCATGCTCCATGAGTTTTTCATTGGCGGCAGATTGTTTAATGATGGCGCCACCAGGCGCTAAGTTGCCATGCAAGACTGCAATGCTGCCACGTGGATAAATCGGATTGTCAAACTTGCGCACTACATCTTGCTTGAAGCTTGGCGGAGCTGCATCAATCTCTTCACCTAAGGTACGACCCGTTACTGTCATTGCATCGAGCTTTAATAAAGGCTTCAACTCACGCAGCAGTGTGGTCATACCACCAGCATCATGGAAGTTTTCCATGTAGTGATCGCCAGAGGGCTTCAAATCCACCAACACTGGGGTCTCATCACCCATTTTATCTAGCGCATCCAAGTCAATCTCTAGACCCATACGACCAGCGATAGCAGCCAAATGCACGATGCCGTTAGTCGAACCACCAATCGCTAATAAAACACGCATCGCGTTTTCAAAAGCATCTGCCGTTAATACCTTATCAATCGTTAAGCCGTCTTTTGCCATTTGTACAGCGCGAGTACCAGTCTCCTCTGCAATCCGGATACGATCTGCAGTGACTGCGGGCGGTGTTGCTCCACCAGGCACCGTCATACCGAGGGCTTCAGAAATGCAAGCCATCGTACTAGCAGTGCCCATGACTGAGCAGGTACCTACACTAGCTACCAATTGGTCATTGACTTCATCTTTTTCGGCTTCATCAATTTCACCGGCACGGAATTTTCCCCAATAGCGACGACAGTCGGTACATGCACCCACACGCTCACTTCTGTGGGAGCCTGTCAACATGGAGCCAGTGATCAGCTGAATTGCCGGGAGACCCGCAGAGGCAGCGCCCATCATTTGCGCGGGTACAGTTTTATCGCAACCACCAATCATCACCACCGCATCCATTGGCTGAGCACGCAACATCTCTTCCGTATCCATTGACATCAGGTTACGCAAATACATACTGGTAGGAGCCGCAAAGCTTTCATGAATCGAGATGGTGGGGAAATCCATCGGCAAGCCACCAGCCAACATCACGCCACGTTTTACCGCCTCAATCAGTTGCGGCATATTGCCGTGACAAGGGTTATAAGCACTGCCAGTATTAATAATGCCAATTACGGGGCGATCCAGGGCACTGTTGGTATAGCCAGCACCCTTGATAAATGCTTTACGCAAAAATAAAGAGAAGCCTTTATCGCCATAGCTAGTTAAGCCTTTACGCAAACCACTCTCTGTGGGCTGTTTTTTTTCTTTATCAGTATTGCTTGTCATAAAAAGTTCTTTAACTTAAAAAATAAATGGTTTTTACTCGGCTTTGATATCAGCTTCTCTAATGACTTTTTCCCAACGCTTCACTTCAGCAGCTAGCAACTCGGCTGATTTCTTAGGCTTGGTTGGTGCTGCAGCATAAACACCCTGCTTTAGGAATGCTTCCTTGACTTCAGGATTGAGTAATAGTTTAGCGATGGCACTATTTAACTGATCAACGATAGGCATAGGTGTTCCGACTGGCGCTAAAACACCAAAGGTAGAGCTCACCTCTAGAGTGGGCATACCAGATTCAGCGGTCGTAGGAACATCAGGCAACATCGAAATGCGTTTTGCCGTTGTTACCGCTAAGGGGCGTAATTGCCCAGCGTTGATAAATGGTAAGGCAGCGGGAACCGTTTCCACCATCATATTGACTTGTCCCGCAACCAAATCGGTCATAGCTGGGCCACTACCCTTGTATGGCACGTGCGTGATTTTGAGGCCCGCTTCTTTTTGGAAAATTTCTGCGCCCATTCTCTGTGGTGCACCTGCACCCGAAGAGGCGTAATTTAATTTATCTGGATTGGCTTTTGCGTAATCTACCAAGCCTTTTAAGGTTCTTACAGGAACATTGGGATTGACCACCACCACCAAAGGTACAGAACCTACAATCATGACTGGGGTGAAATCTTTCAACAGATCGTAACGTAACTTACCCTTTTCAAGCGTGGCCATAGTGGAGTGTGAGGTGACTGCCCCCATCAATAAGGTGTAGCCATCTGGGTTCGCCTTAGCTACCGCTTCTGCGCCGATATTGCCACCAGCTCCACCGCGATTCTCAACTAATACTTGCTGACCCAAAGATTCACCTAAATTCTTGGCCAGAATTCGCCCAATGACATCGGTAGCTCCGCCTGGAGGATAGGGCACGATGAGCTTGATTGGCCTGTCCGGATAAGCGGCATGCACCAAACCAGAAAAGCTCAGAATGAGGGTTGCTTGGGCGATAGAGCGGCAAAGCCTACCCAATTGAAAAGTGATCATTTTTATCTCCGTGTAACAGTTTTATATTTATGCTCTCAATATACTAAACTTCGTCATTAAATCTACTTAAGCTTGCTGAACTCAATTCCACATCTTGCCAAGGACCGTTATGTCAAATATTCAACCTTTCCACCTAGCCTTTCCTGTAGATAACCTGGAAGCAGCTCGTACTTTTTACGGCAGCACCTTAGGCTGCGCGGAAGGTCGTAGCTCCGATGAGTGGATTGATTTTGACTTCTTTGGACACCAATTGGTTGCCCACCTAGCACCTGAAGAATGCAGTCATGCAGCCTCAAATGAGGTTGACGGACATCAAGTTCCAGTAAAACACTTTGGAGTAGTGCTGACGATGCCAGATTGGCATGCTTTGGCGGATAAATTAAGTAGCAGCGGCATGAAGTTCATCATCGAGCCACAGATTCGCTTCAAAGGAAAAGTGGGGGAGCAAGCCACGATGTTCTTTCTAGACCCTGCTGGTAATGCCCTGGAGTTCAAAGCATTTGAAGATCCCAGCCAGCTATTTGCTAAATAATCGGCTGAGATAGAAAAACTTAATACAAGCCATTTACTGCGTCAGAAAAACTGGTAACTCATACCCGCCTGAAAATTGATGGGTGCGCCAGCAAAAATCCCATCAGGACTTCTGCTGGAAATATAGCGCTTGTTTAATAAGTTATTCACCACACCAAATACTTTCAAACTTTTATTGATCGCATAATTCGCGCTCCAATTCACAGTGGTGATTGCAGGAATTTCCCCTAGAGTCCCAATGGAGTTTGGCAAAGCAGTATTTGCTGAATCGGCAAATTGAGATGATAGGTAATTCAGGCTAACTAAGGTGTTGAGACCATTTTTCTGATAGCTGACACCTAAGTTTGATACCAACTCTGATGTGTACGGGATACGGTTTCCATCCTTCCCCATAGATGAATTACCAACAAATTTAGCAATTGGAATATAAGTCAGATTCCCACTCAGACCCCATCCAGATTCAAGCCCGTAAGCTAAAGATAGCTCCATACCCTGATGTAAGCTCTTGCCGCCATTGGCTTTGCTAATGCCCGCAGCGAGACTTTGATTGACGATTTGATTACTAAAGTTCATGCTAAATATCGCCGCATCATAGCTAAAGCCATTGTTTACACCCCGTAAACCGAACTCGAAATTAGTTGATCTCTCAGGATCTAATTGCTGATCCACGCCCTTTTCACTAATGGCAGTTGCTAATTGAGCGGGCGAAAATCCTTTATATAGGCTTGAGTAAAGCTGTAATTCTGGAATCAGTTGCCAGCTTGCTCCAATTTGTGGAACAGTTTCTAAATTCTTTGCACTCCCAGACTTTTCAGTCAGGACATTATTTCGGGATTGGTTGTAACTTTCAATACGTAGTCCCGGAATAACTGCAAAGTCTTTTGATAGCAAAAATCTATTTTGCGCAAAGAGAGCTACTGAATTGGCTTTATTTTCTTCATGGCTAGATACCCTGCCAGACTTAGCTAAACTGCGCGATGCCACTAGCTGATTTGATTGCGTCTCAGTATGCAAGCGCAGCCCAAACTCAAATTCATTATTCATACCCATTGCCTCATAAGCATGAGTCACCCGTGAATCCACTCCGAGCATTTGAAATTCACGATTACGTCCAAACATACAATCACTGTCACCATTGCACGGAGTAAAACTGGTTTTGTCCGTAGTGCGGCTACTGATGCTTTGACGCCAGTAATCTCGATCTAAGCGACTCCAGTAAAGCAATGTATTTAGTTTTGTCCCAGTGCCGAGCTCCCAAGAGTGATTCAGATCCACAGCATTTCTCTGCGTAACAAAGTAATCATTAGGAGCGGGATTTCCTGAAAATCGAGCGTCATATTGATTTGGCCTCAAGCCGACATATGAGGTATTGATATTGTTGTCATAGTGCGTATATTTAAGGCTTAACCATTGATTTTGATCAATGGCCACCCCGCCCTTAAAGAGAATGTCGTACATGTTGAAGCCATTGCCTTGGTATCCGTTACTCTCAGACTTAATGATGTTGATTCCTGCAATAGCACCATTACTTTCTGACTTTCCGCCGGCTTCAATTTGAGCAAATTGGTAACCATAGTTACCTGCTTTACCAGAGAGCTTAAAGCCCTCCTCTGGAGTCTTAGTCAGGTAATTAATAACCCCACCAATATTAGACGGGCCATATTGCAGGCCTGATGCCCCCTTTAAGACTTCAATGCCACTCATACGATCAACAGGCGGGCTGTAATAAGAGGCGCTAGAAATAAATAGACTGGGATGAATAGGTGCACCATCCTCCAGTAACAGCACTTTCTGACTACGACTGGGATTGAGTCCCCGAATACCAATATTGGGAATAGAGCCTAAGCCACCTTCATCACCCCGTATATTGATACCGGGAACTGTCTTAAGTGCATCTTGAATAGATAAGGGCTGAAGTAACTCCAGCTGCTTTTGATTAATCACATCGACTGTGCCCGGAATTTTCGAACGCGCATTTTCCTCGCTGCCGACAATATCCATTCTGGGTAAATCGATTTCCTTAGCCCCAATACCCGAGCTCAATGAACATCCACAAACTAAAGCTAAGCGTAAAGCCCAGGCCAATTTTTTTTGCTTCATATGCAATCTCCAGAGATAAAAACATCAAATCGCTGGCTAATCGCATATGAAAATACTTTTGCTGGCTAATAAATTAGGGTAATTAGTGCATCACTATTTAGTCAAAATAAGCTTTTTTAATTTAGTAATTCTTAGCACGTATCTTTCGCCATCATGGATGATGACCACGGTTTTCTCTTTACCAAATAAAGTCGCACTGGCAATCACCTTATCTAAACGCAATTGAGAATTCACGTAATCATCTATTGAGTCGTTTAACTCTGATTTCAATTTAAGTCTCTAGCCTGAAGTGGATCGGAAGATGGTAACAGTCAGATAAGGCATGATTCCCTGACTCTAGGGCAGAAAATTTCCACTGTTTAACGCCCTCCATGGCGGATCTGTCTAGTTTTTCATGGCCAGAACTTTTGACCAACTGAACATCTTCCACGCGTCCTCGACCATTAATGCATAACTTAAGTTGAACGGCCCCTTGCTCACGCATACGTCTACTTAAAAGGGGGTAATTTGGTTTTGGATTTAAAAATATGTCTCTATCGCGAAAGGTTTTAACTGCAGGGGATGATGCGGTTAACTCATGTGTGCTTGAGTCCTTCGCAGTAGTTGATGCAATATAACTATGAGTGACATTAACATCCTGAGTTTGCTTTGATACTTTGGATGTGACGCGGCGATCAAGTGAGTCCCTCAAAGTAAGAGTTAACTTCTCTGGTGCAAACGTCTGAGGGGCTCTCTCTTGAAATACTCCCATTCCAAAAATAATGGAAATATGTACTCCAATCACCCAAAGAGGAATGATCTTGGAAGCGCTAATTTGTAATTTTTTTCCTATCAAGAAACAAAGCCCTTGCATACATCAACTCAACAATGAAAGATGATAATCATTCTCATTAATTTTATTGGATGAATTACAGACCAACAACCCTTTAAATAAAAGGGCTGCATGCTCCAAGGGTATTGGGAAGATTTGCTAGGTGGAGCTAATACTTTTGATGAATTTGTAAGCGCCAAAGTGAAGTGGTCTCAGCTGCTCTTGCAAAATGAAGTGAGTCCGATTCATCAAAAGCTTTGGGATGTTTTGGTTTGGTATCAATACGGCTAAGCACAACTAATCCGGCATCTTCAATCCAAGAGAGTAACTCTTCTCGGGTTCTGAGTTCAAGATGCTCAGCCAAATCAGACAGAATTAACCAGCCCTCACCTTGAGGCAACAAATGATCTTTCAATCCCGATAAAAATCCTTTGAGCATCTGACTCTCTGGATCGTAAACCGCGTGCTCTAGGTTAGAGCTAGGTCTTGCAGGTACCCATGGTGGATTACAGACGATTAATGAGGCCTTTCCTGCTGGAAATAAATTGGCTTTCACAATCTCTATTTGAGAGCCTAAGCCTAAGAGTGCAATATTTTCTTTGGCACACCTAAGCGCTCGATCATCTTGATCGGTGGCAACAATTTTTTGGACATCCCGCATTGCCAAAATAATCGACAGCACGCCAGTACCAACGCCAATATCAAAAGCTGTGGATGCCCCGTCAAGGGATTTAGGCAAAGGGGCGCTACAAACTAACTCAATGTACTCGCCGCGAACAGGTGAGAAAACACCGTAATGCGGATGAACGTAAATTGGCTCACCATTTTCATCAGCCAAAATAGGCAAACCATTTTTGCGCCATTCATGAGCGCTGACTACGCCCAAAAGTTCACGTAAAGAAACTATATAAGAGTGATCAACGGTGCCATATGCTTCTGCACATGCTTGCGTGATATCGGGTGCACGACGTAAGGAGATGGTGTGATCTGCATTACATTGAATTAATAACATCCCCAATATTCGGGCACGCTGAGATTGAATCAGGCGATGTTGATTAAAAATATCTTTTGCCGTTTTCTTGGGGGCAACTTCGATAGACTTATCCACCCTCTTGCCGGCACGCTTTGATTTTTTGGATGGTTTATCTATACGACGAACCAATGCTTGCAATAGCTGTCGGGCATTTTGGAAATCCCCTTTCCAGAGGATTGCAGTACCTTCACATGCCAAATGATAAGCATCATCCGCCGTTAATGTGTCGTCGGCAGTCACCACTTTTTTATGTGCTGCGATGCCATTTTCAGAATGCCAGACTGCTGAGCAACTCTGACCACCCTCCTCCCAGTGAATGGAGCTATCCTGGTTCATAAATTATTCAGGAGGATGTTCCTCGGGATTGACATCCAAGGCGATCAAAAAGCGAGAGACCATGTTGTAAGCTGCCACCACAGTGACAAGCTCAACGGTATCAGTATTACCCAAAGCAGCCTGCAAACGTTTCATCAGAGCACCGTCAACCTGAATATTGCGCGTCATCTGAAGCGTGAGCTCTACTGCATCATTTTCTACAGAAGAGAATAAGACACTGGGAAAGCTTGGCTGACCAATTAAACGCAGTGCTTGAACTTGCTCTTCAGTACCACCTGCCTTGATAAACGGCGGGGCATGGTGAAAAAACTCATACTCAGCACCATTGAGAACCGCTACCCCACACATCGCGAGCTCACGCAGCTTTGGGTCTAAGGAGAGGTTATTGCGGATCTCGCCCACAAAGTGATTCCAGCCCTCAGCAATAGGAGTGCTGTGTAAAAGCATGCGATCCAAATTAATGAACTGACCGCCACGTCTTTTACGAATAGCTGCTACCAATTCAGCTGGCTCAGCCAAGTCCATTGGCTGATAGGGAATTAAACGCTCACTCATATCAATTCCTTATTGCGCTTCTTTAATATTGTTTTCAATGACGAACTTACCCCAGATCGCAATTTGCTTACCGATAAAGTCACGCAATGTTTCTGGGTTACCAGCCACAATCTGAATCCCTTGAGACTTCAGTTTCTCGGATACGGCTGGTGTTTTTAAGGCTTTAGTCACTGCCTCATTCATGGCATTCACAATTGCTGGTGGAGTTTTACCAGGCGCCAAAACTGCCCACCAAGCTGGTGCATTAAATCCAGGAAAACCACTTTCGGCAATTGTTGGCACATTAGGCAACTCAGGAGATCTTTTGGCAGTAGTGATTACTAATGGGATGACGCCGCCACTATCAACATGGGGCTTGACTAAGAATTCTGAGCCAACAGCCAATGGAACTTGGCCGCCCAGCACATCTTGCATCAATGGGCCCCCACCTCGGTAAGGAATATGATTCCAATCAAAACCTGCTTGCTTCGCCAAACGTGCCATAGCTAAGTGACCCAAGCTACCAATGCCAATAGATCCATAGCTAAATTGTTTTCCAGCCTTAGACTGGTCTACCAATTGCTTAAAACTGGTGATCCCAGAATTCTTGCTGGCGACCAATACCATCGGCGAAGTACCAATCAAGGTCACAGGCGCTATATCTTTAATCGTGTCATACGGGAGCTTATCTTTGAGGATCGGATTTACACCATGCGTGTCGAACACTACGGCAAAGGTATAGCCATCAGGATCTGACCTGGTCATGGCGGCGGTTCCAATCACACCAGATGCCCCACCAATATTTTCAACAATGACGTTTTGCTTTAATTCGGCTTGTAACGCTGGGGCCAGGGTACGTGCCACTTGATCCACAGAACCACCTGGCGGGAAAACAGCAATCAGGCGAATCGGTTTTTGGGTGGGCCAAGCACCTACACCCGCAGTTTGAGCACTAGCAAAAGAGCTGGCAAACATCGCGAATAGGCCAAATAGAAGGGCTTTTTTAGTCATTTTCAAGTAAATCGGCATACATCATCTCCATCGATTAAGACTGCAAGATTACCACCCATCCTCGCTGCTTGTTTGATAATAGATGCCGGAGCAAGATGAGATTACCTATGAAACCAATTTTGAACATAGCTGCCTACTTATTTGTCAGTCTAGACAATTTAGCTGAGCTGCGCACCAAGATCTTAGATGAGTGTAATTCTGGTCAGTTAAAGGGCACCATTCTCTTGACTGGCGAAGGTATCAATATGTTCTTGGCTGGCGGCGAACCTGAGTTACGTCACTTTCTAAATAACTTGCGCCAGGATCCGCGCTTTGCACTCCTTCAAACCAAAGATAGCTGGTCTGAAACTCAGCCCTTCAAGAAAATGTTGGTCAAAATTAAGAATGAAATCATTCGGATGAATCACCCAGCGATTCGTCCAGAAGAGGGTCGCGCCAACTTCATTACACCGAAAAAACTACAAGAGTGGCTTGATCGGGGCACAGATGATTTAGGACGTCCTGTAGTCATGGTGGACACGCGTAATGCTTTTGAAGTTGAGTATGGGACTTTTGAAAATGCACTGCATTTTAATATCGAGAAATTTACAGAATTTCCCGAAGCAATCACCAAATATAAAGACGAACTAGCGGATAAAACTTTGGTGAGTTTTTGTACTGGTGGAATTCGTTGTGAAAAATCTGGGCTCTACATGCGCGAAATTGGTATGCAACACAGCTATCAACTAGAAGGCGGCATCCTCAAGTACTTTGAAGAGGTTGGCTCCGCACACTACACCGGCAGCTGTTTTGTATTTGATGAGCGGGAAGCGCTAGAACCTAACCTAGACACCATCCCACTTGAGCGCTCGATCCGAAAAAAACAGACCGCATAAATACTGAAGGTATTAGCCTGATTTACCCACCAATGTCATGTGCTCAACAACAGGTGGTTTTACGAAGAATGGGCCAACAATAGCTCGCCAGTCAGCAAAGGCAGCAGATCCTCTAAAGTCGACTGTATGGTTCTCCAGGGTATCCCAATAAATCAGCAATAGGTAGCGAGCAGGACTTTCAATACTACGGTTAACCTTAAAACCCTGAAAACCTTTAGCTTCAGAAATCACCGTATTGACGCCGCGCAAAATGGCCTCTTCAAACTCAGCGCCCTTAGTTGGGTCAATTTCGATATCGCAGTGCTCCAAAATCATAGGGATTTCCTTTGTCAAAATTACTCAGTGATCGATAGTAAACTCAATCAGAATAACAAATCAGCAAAGAGAATCATGACCAATTTACCTAATATTGTCATCCTAGGGGATTACGAGCGCGCCCTGCGTCGCTTTTCTCAATGGGATCGCATAGAGCAAAATTCAAACCTCATCATTCATCATGAGCCACTACGAGACGAGGCCTTATATGAGGCAGTCAAAGATGCCGATGTCATTGCTATCGTACGCGACCGATCCCCCTTCAATGAAGCCATGATCGCAAGGCTAGCAAAGCTCAAATTATTGATGTTCACAGGAAAGCGGAATGGGACGCTTGATAGCGCTGCCCTTCTTGCTCGCAATATTCCGATTGCCTGCACGCCAGGAGGCCCTTCGAAAGAAACTACTACCGAGTTAACCTGGGCATTAATCTTAGGGGCTTCAAAACAATTGGTTCGCCAAAATAACTTAGTGCTCTCCGGTGGCTGGCGCGACAAACTCTCCGTTCTACCCATGCTCTCCGGTGAGCGCTTGGGCGTGATCGGTCTTGGCGCCATCGGCAGCGCTGTTGCTCGTGTTGGCAAAGCGTTCGGCATGGAGATTGTCACCTGGAGCCCCAACATGACTCCAGAACGCGCTGCAACTGAAGGCGCAACTTCCATTACCCTCGATGAATTACTACGCACATCAAAAGTAGTAACCATGCACTTAGTGGCCGGCCCCGGAACTAAAGGCCTCATCAGCGCCAATCAACTTGCCTTGATGCGCCCAGACTCCATTCTGGTTAACACCTCGCGTTCTGCATTGATTAACATGTCTGATTTGTGTGCTGCCCTCAAAAAAGGTTGTCCCGGCCAAGCTGCTATAGACGTATTTGATATTGAGCCATTGCCATCGGATGACCCTTTGCGCAACGTCCCAAATTTGCTTGCAACTCCCCATCTAGGCTTTATTGCTGAGCCTGTATTTAAAATGTTCTCTCAGGGTATTACTGAAACCCTTGAGGCATGGTTAGATCAAAAGCCAGTACCCCATCCATACCAGCCTTAACGCTTTTGAAAACGCTGACTCCAACAGAACTATTTATTAGCTTTAGCAAAATCGGCATGTCTGGTTTTGGTGGTGTGTTGCCTTGGGCTCGCCGCACCTTAGTAGAGCAAGACAAGGTGCTCAGCTCAGAAGAGTTCAGCGCCATTCTTGGAATATGTCAAATTGTTCCAGGGCCCAATATTGTTAATCTTGCGGTTTGTATTGGTTCTCGGTTTGCTGGCGCCAAGGGGGCACTAGCGGCTGTTCTCGGCCTAACGCTTGGACCGATCTGCATTGTGATGCTGCTAGCAATCCTCTATACACATTACAGCGACCTAGAGTCTGTCCAAGGAATACTGCGGGGAATTTCTGCTGTTGGGGTTGGCTTAATTGCTTCTACTGGTATCAAGATGTTGCGTGACGAGTTGCGCTTTCCACTAATGCTATTAGTAGTACTTGTCACCGTGATTGCAGCAAGCTACTACCAACTAGGTCTTGGCTGGGTAGTACTGATAGCATCTCCGCTAGCTTGGGTCTTGGCGCAAAAAAAGGCTCGAAAACTATGAGCGTTTTACTGGGTCTTTTTTTAAAACTCTCCGCCTTCTCGCTCATTGCTTTTGGCGGAGTCAATGCCTTACTCCCAAGCCTGCTCAATTTATCGGTTTATCAAGAGCATTGGATAGACCTACAAACTTTTGCTGATTATTTCGCAATCGCTCAAGCTGCGCCGGGCCCTAACTTCATGACAGTCACGCTCATCGGCTGGCATGTCTATGGCGTGCTTGGGGCCTTGATTGCAACCTTCGCAATTGCTTGGCCATCATCTATCTTGGTTTATCACCTACAGCGCCTCATACTGGGCATGAAGGATACGCACAAAAAGAAGTCTATTCAGTATGCGGCCGCGGCACTAGCGATTGGCTTGGTTCTCTCCTCCGCATGGCAGATTGCCTTACAGATCAATCATAGCTATGCTGCATATGTGCTGACGCTAGCCACCATCGGAGTTACCGTGCTGACTCGCTGGCATCCTTTATATTTAATTGCGCTAGGGGCGGCCCTTGGAAGCTTGGGAATAATTTGAAAATGATGAAACTGCTAAAAACATTCTTATTCGGCGCGGTATTACTGATTGTTGCTACACCACAAGCGCAAACCACCTACCCCACTAAACCTATTACTGTAGTTGTACCTTATGGCGCCGGCGGGAGCGCAGACTCTCGCAGCAGGCAGCTAGCGCAAAAAATGAGCTTGATTCTGAAACAGCCCTTCGTTATTGACAACAAACCCGGTGCTGGCGGAAATATTGGCACTGAGTTTGTTGCAAAGGCTGCACCAGATGGCTACACCATTGGCATGGGAAACTTTGCACCAATGGCGGTAAACAAAACGCTTTTTGGGAATTTACGATACGACCCAGAAACTGACCTTACCCCCATCATCCTGATTGAAAAGGGTCCGCTCATTCTGGTAGTGAACCCGAATTCGCCATACAAAACTATTCAGGATATTGTTGCGGCAGCTAAGGCAAAACCGGGGACTCTGACATTTTCTTCAGGAGGTATCGGCGGCAGCCATCAACTCTCAGCAGAGCTATTTATGCAAAATACCGGCATCCAAATGATTCATGTGCCTTACAAGAGTGGCTCTGCTGCGTTGACGGATTTAATGGCAGGCAACGTTGATATGATGTTTGATCAGATGTACTCTGCAGTTCCGAACATTAGGGCGGATAAACTGCGCCCCATTGCTATCACGAGCAAAAAGAGGTCTCCACTGTTTCCAAATGTATCTAGCTTTGCTGAGCTAGGCTACCCTAAGGTAGAAGTACTCAATTGGCAGGGATTTATTGCACCTGCTGGCACACCTAAGCCCATCATCAACGCATTAAATAAAGCTGCTAATGAAGCACTTAAGGATCCTCAGCTCAGAGAGTTAATGCTCTCTCAAGGGAATGAAATTGGTGGCGGCAGTCCTGCCGATTTTGCTGCCCTCATTAAATCAGAAGCTGCAAAATGGAGTGCTGTAGTCAAGGCCGGAAACATCAAGCCTGAGTAAGCCAGCTAAGTAAACTTTCACGCAAACTTACTTCAGCGCTTGGTAAGTCAGAATACCCAAAAAAGTTAAGCAGAGTGAGCCAGCTAAATGCAAGAGCGCGGTACCCAGTGCCCAACTCACTTCGCCACGCTGCATAAAACCGACCACTTCAGCAGAAAAGCTGGAGAAGGTAGTCAGACCCCCCAGAAAACCAGTAATTACAAATAACTTCCATTCGGGGGATAGGCTTTGGTTGTTACCAAAAAAAGCCACGGCAATTCCGATGAAGTATCCGCCAACCATATTGGAGATGAACGTACCCAATGGAAGAGTTGAGGCAACACTGACTGTTACGAGATTAAAGCCTGCCCT
>JBEGUE010000062.1:0-12281 GCA_041179045.1 Pseudomonadota bacterium | reverse complement strand
GGAGGTTTTAAAAGCCTGCGCTGTCAATATTGCTGAGCTTCGTGCTCAACTCAAAAATTTTATTAATGACAATACGCCTGTAGTTCCGGGCAACGATGAAGTTGATACTCAGCCAACGCTCGGTTTTCAGCGTGTGATCCAACGCGCCATCATGCACGTGCAATCTACCTCTAATGGGAAGAAGGAAGTCACTGGGGCAAATGTCCTCGTGGCGATCTTTGGCGAAAAAGATTCGCATGCAGTGTATTTCTTGCAGCAGCAAGGCGTCACTCGTTTGGATGTAGTGAACTTTATTAGCCACGGTGTACGTAAAGATCAAGCTGAGAGCGTCAAGCCTGCTGAGGCCACCCAAGAGACTGAGGATGCCTCGTCTGGCGGTAAAGAGAGTCCTTTAGAGCAATACACTCAGAACCTCAATGTGCTGGCTAAGCAGGGCAAGATTGATCCGCTGATTGGCCGAGATAGTGAAGTTGAGCGTGTGATTCAGGTGCTGTGCCGTCGACGTAAAAATAATCCGCTATTGGTGGGTGAAGCAGGCGTGGGTAAGACCGCAATTGCTGAAGGCTTAGCCTGGAGAATTGTGAAGGGTGATGTCCCTGAGATCTTGGCTGATGCCACAGTCTATTCATTAGACATGGGCGCGCTATTGGCGGGCACTAAGTACCGCGGTGATTTTGAGCAGCGTTTGAAGAGTGTCCTCAAGTCTTTAAAAGACAGTGCACACGGTGTTTTGTTTATCGATGAGATTCACACCTTAATTGGTGCGGGTGCTGCATCGGGCGGTACATTAGATGCGAGCAATTTACTAAAGCCTGCGTTATCCAATGGCCAGCTCAAGTGTATTGGTGCAACCACCTTTACTGAGTACCGGGGTATTTTCGAAAAAGATGCTGCTCTATCGCGCCGCTTCCAAAAAGTCGATGTAGTTGAGCCAACTGTCGATCAGACCGTGCAAATCTTGCGTGGCTTGAAGTCACGCTTTGAAGAACATCACGGCGTTAAGTACGCCTCCGCAGCCTTGGTAGCCGCAGCCGAATTGTCTTCGCGTTATATCAATGATCGTCATTTGCCAGACAAAGCAATTGATGTGATTGACGAAGCGGGCGCAGCACAACGCATTCTGCCGAAGTCTAAACAGAAAAAAACTATTGGTCGTCCAGAGATTGAGGAGATCGTAGCGAAGATTGCTCGTATACCGCCACAATCTGTGACTGTGGATGACCGTAGCAAGCTCCAAACCTTAGACCGCGACATCAAGAGTGTGGTGTTTGGTCAAGATCCTGCCATTGAGGCCTTGGCGAGTGCAATTAAGATGACTCGTGCAGGCCTTGGAAAAATTGATAGACCAATTGGTTCATTCCTGTTCTCGGGTCCAACTGGTGTGGGTAAGACAGAGGTTGCTAAGCAGCTCGCCTATATTTTAGGTATCGAACTTCTCCGCTTTGATATGTCTGAGTATATGGAGCGTCATGCTGTCAGTCGCTTAATTGGTGCCCCTCCAGGATATGTGGGCTTTGATCAAGGTGGTTTACTCACTGAGGCTGTTAACAAGAAGCCGCATTGCGTTCTCCTACTTGATGAGGTTGAAAAAGCACATCCGGACATTTTCAATATTCTCTTGCAGGTCATGGATCATGGCACTCTCACGGATAACAATGGTCGCAAGACTGACTTCCGTAATGTCATCATCATCATGACAACCAATGCTGGCGCTGAAGCTATGCAGAAGTCCACTATTGGCTTTACTAATGCGCGTGAGTCCGGTGATGAGATGGCCGATATTAAGAAGTTCTTTACGCCAGAGTTCCGTAATCGTTTAGATGCGATTGTTTCCTTCAAGGCGCTTGATGAGACCATCATCATGCGTGTAGTGGATAAGTTCTTGATGCAGTTAGAAGAGCAACTCCATGAGAAGAAGGTGGATGCTACATTTAGCCCAGCATTACGTGCCCATTTAGCTAAGCATGGCTTTGACCCTCTTATGGGCGCAAGACCAATGCAGCGAATCATTCAAGATACGGTGCGCAAAGCACTTGCTGATGAATTGCTATTTGGTAAATTGGCGCAGGGTGGTCATGTGGATGTCGACATTGACGCTGATGGCAAAGTTCAGCTTCAGTTTGATGCACCAGCGATTCCGGGTAAGCGGCCAAAAGCTGATGTAGCTCCTGTTGAGGAGATTTAAGGAAAATAAAAAACCACCTACGGGTGGTTTTTTATTGGATCAGACCGAAACATCTCAATCAGCTGCGACCTGTACTTCCAAACCCGCCAGCCCCACGACTACTCTCAGTAAACTCCTCAACGACTTTGAGTTCTACCTGTTGTACTGGCATCACTACTAGCTGAGCTAGACGCTCCATTGGTTCGAGTTTGAATGCTGTAGAGCCACGATTCCAGGTGCTCACCATGAGTTGGCCTTGATAATCCGAATCGATTAATCCCACTAAATTGCCGAGGACGATCCCATGCTTATGGCCAAGACCAGAGCGCGGCAAGATGAATGCGGCATAGCCTGGGTCTTCCACATAAATCGCTAAACCCGTTGGGACGAGGACTGTTTGTCCTGGGGCAATTTCAATAGTCTCATCAATGCAAGCGCGTAAATCTAAACCAGCGCTACCAGGAGTTCCATATGCAGGTAATTGATCGCGCATACGCTCATCGAGAATTTTGACTTGAAGTTGTTGCATGAAATTTCCTAAAACTGGGTTTGAATATTTTCGAGGCTAAGTACTATATTTTCTTGGCAACTAACTGAATCAGCTGACGTGCAAGCTGTAGTTTTTCAGCCTTGGCAATTTTCTTGCTACCGCTTGCATCGACGATGAGTAGTTGGTTGAGATCGCTACCGAAAGTATCTGGACCAATATTACCGACGATCATCGGAATGCCTTTACGTTTACGCTTTTCTTCTGCATGCTTTTGGAGCTCAGTTGACTCGGCTGCAAAGCCAACGCAGTAGGGATGCAACTTACCGGCTTTAGTTTTAACAGTTTTCGCTACATCAGCAAGGATGTCTGGGTTGGCCACAAATTCTAAATCTGGAGCTTGTTTGCCTTGGCGCTTGATCTTTTCTTTGGCTGGCTTGGCAATGCTCCAATCGGCTACTGCAGCTACTGCAAAGAAAATATCGCAGTCAGTCGATTGCATAGTGGCTGCATGCATTTCTTTGGCGCTGACCACATTAGTGCGGGTAATTTTTCCGGTTGCCTGTAATGGTGTACTGAGATCGCATGGGCCTGCTACTAAGTGCACTTCTGCGCCAGCCTCCAGAGCTGCGCGGGCAATAGCAAAACCCATCTTGCCTGAGCTACGGTTAGTGATGCCACGTACCGGATCAATCGCTTCAAAGGTGGGTCCGGCCGTAATCAGTACACGTTTGCCCAGGAGCGGCTTCTTCTGAAAGAAGGCTATGAGTTGCTCGGTAATTTCTGCGGGCTCAAGCATTCGTCCAAAGCCGACTTCACCACACGCCTGAAAGCCACTGGCTGGGCCTAGCAAGGTGACCTTGTCGGCAATGAGCCGCTCTGCGCTTCTTTGTGTGGCTGCATGCTCCCACATTTGCTTATTCATGGCGGGGGCCAGGAGGAGTGTGCAATCTCTTGCTAGGCACAAGGTGCTGAGCAAATCATCAGCCAATCCGAGGGAAAGTTTAGCCATGAGATCCGCACTCGCAGGTGCAATCAAAATCGCATCGGCAGCTCTAGAAAGTTCAATATGCGCCATATTGTTGGCAATGCTACTGTCCCATTGGCTGGTGTAAACAGGATTGCCTGTGAGTGCCTGCATAGTGACAGGCGTCACAAACTGCTGAGCAGCTTCTGTCATCACTACTTGGACGCTAGCACCTTCTTGCATCAGCTGACGTGCTAGCTCTGCAGACTTATAGGCTGCAATGCCACCAGAAATGCCGAGAACGATTTTCTTATTTAAAAGTGATTGCATGGCACCAGCTTAAAGGGATTGGGGATTTTTGCCAAATGACTTGCGTAACTCACCCCAAATAATGAGGGCTGCACCGATACAAATAGCGCTATCAGCAATATTGAATGCCGGCCAATGCCAGTTAGCGTAATGCAGGTCAATAAAGTCCACCACAGCGCCATACATGATGCGATCTAGGACGTTACCTAGTGCACCACCCAAAATGAGGCTCAGAGCCCAGCACAGCATTTTGTCACTCAAGCTCTTTCGTAGTAGCCAAAGAATATAAGCGGACGCTGCTAGGCCAAGTACCGTCAAGAACCAACGTTGCCATCCAGAGCTTTGCGCCAAAAAAGAGAATGCTGCTCCTGGGTTAAACAGCAATAACCAGTTCATGAATGGCAAAACAGGTTCGGGTACACCTAACTTCAAGTTGCTCAAGGCTGACCATTTACTCAGCTGGTCTAGCAATAGCGTCACGATTGCAATGGCTAGATAACGAAGAAATGATCGGTTTGTACTCATATTTTTTTATGGACCCGTTGATTTTCTTACCTAAGCAAATAGGCGAGATTCACCACTTCCAAAAAGATTGCTGATGCAGCGACCGCATAGCTCTGGATGCTCGGTATTGGCCCCAACATCTTGGGTGTGATGCCAGCAGCGACCACACTTCTTGTATTGACTACCGCGTACAAGCACTTCAAGACCTGCATTACTGAGCTCTAGTTTAGCGCTAGAAGTAATGGTCACAAAGCGCAAGTCATCTTCGAGAGAATGCAAAATTGCAAAATCAATATCACCTACTTTGATAGTGAGTTCCGCCTGCAGAGATGAGCCAACATGACCAGCTTCACGTTCAATCTCAATGGCTTTGGTGACTTCGGAACGAATTTCTCGAATACGATTCCACTTGGCCAGGAGTTCATTAGCTTGAGCAATTTCTGGGAAAGTTCCAAACTCTTCCATAAAGATGGACTCGCTTAGCTTCTCATCTGCGCCATGTGGGAATGATAACCAAGCTTCCTCGGCAGTAAAGGAGAGGAAAGGAGCAAGCCACTTGAGTAAGTTGCGGGTGATGTGGAAGAGTGCATTCTGTGCCGCGCGACGCTCTTTTGAGTCAGGTGCGCTGGTATAGAGGCGATCTTTCAGAATATCTAAGTAGAAGCCACCCAAATCTTCTGAGCAAAAAGTCAGCATGCGCGCTACAGCAGGTTGGAACTCATAAGCCTGGTAGTGTGCTTGTACATCTTGCTGTAACTGATTGGCCAGTGCAACAGCGTAGCGATCAATCTCTAACCATTCACTGGCTGGCATCACATGCTTGCTTGGATCAAAGTCAGACAGGTTAGCCAACAAGAAGCGCAATGTATTGCGAATACGGCGATAGCTTTCAACTACACGTTTCAGAATTTCATCGGAGATGGTCATCTCGCCAGAGTAGTCAGTAGAAGCTACCCACAAACGAATAATCTCCGCACCTAACTTATCAGCAACCTGTTGCGGAGCAATGACGTTGCCTACCGACTTACTCATCTTGCGGCCTTGGCCATCAACGGTAAAGCCGTGTGTTAATAGTGCTTTATAGGGCGGCTTACCATCGAGCATGGCGCCTGTAAGCAGGGAAGAGTGGAACCAGCCGCGATGTTGGTCTGAACCCTCTAAATAAAGATCAGCTAAACGACCATCTGTATTTTCAGCTTCAGGGCGATAGAGTTCAGCGCGATGCGAGCCGCGAATGACGTGCCAATGCGTAGTGCCAGAATCAAACCAGACATCTAAGGTGTCGCGATTCTTTTCGTATTGAGCCGCTTCTTCACCAAGCAGTTCGGCTACCTCGAGCTTTTGCCAAGCTTCAATGCCTTCTTTTTCAACGCGCTTCGCAATCTCTTCAAGTAATTCCACTGTGCGCGGATGTGGTTCGCCGCTTTCTTTGTGAACAAAGAAGGCCATGGGTACACCCCATTGGCGTTGACGTGACAAGGTCCAGTCGGGACGATTAGCAATCATGCTGTTTAAGCGCTGCTTACCCCACGCTGGGAAGAACTCGGTATTTTCAATACCGGCTAGCGCTGCTTCGCGCAGACTAGCTTTGCCATCAGATGGTTTTTTATCCATGCTTGCAAACCACTGTGAGGTCGCACGATAAATAATCGGTGACTTGTGACGCCAGCAATGCATGTAAGAGTGGGTATAGGTCTTGTCTCGCAAGAGGCTGCCTGCTTCACGCATAGCCTCCACAATCTTCGGATTGGCTTTCCAAATATATTCATTGGCAAAGAGTGGGAGCCAAGAAGCATAGACACCATTACCCATGACAGGGTTCAAAATATCTTTATCAGCCAATTTGTTTGCTTTGCAGGACTTAAAGTCTTCCTCACCATAGGCTGGTGCAGAGTGCACAACACCGGTACCAGTATCAAGCGTGACGTACTCAGCAGGGTAGATTGGTGAGAGACGTTTGTATCCCTCATGCAATGGCGCCAGTGGATGCCAAAAAGAAATGTTGGCTAACTGACTACCCAAGCCAGTAGCAATGACTTTACCTTCAAGACCAAAATCTTCGAGGCAAGTTTCTACGCGGTCTTCTGCCAAGATGAGTAATTTATCGCCTGTATCTACTAGCGCGTAACTCAGTTCAGGATGAACATTGAGCGCTTGATTAGATGGAATGGTCCAAGGTGTTGTTGTCCAAATCACAATCATTCCAGGCTTAGCCGGAATCTCACTTAGACCAAATGCTTTTGCAAGTTGCGGGCGCTGCGCATCATCAAAAGCAAATCCCACATCCACTGTTGGATCAGTTTTGTCTTGGTATTCCACTTCAGCTTCAGCCAATGCGGAGCCGCAATCGAAACACCAGTTGACTGGCTTGAGACCGCGGAAAACATAACCCTTTTCCCAGATCTTGCCTAGCGCACGAATTTCATCGGCCTCATTGCGAAAGTTCATGGTGAGGTATGGGTTGTTCCAATCGCCTAAAACACCCAAACGCTCAAAGTCGACCTTTTGCTTATCTACCTGTACTTTTGCATACGCGCGTGCTTTAGCTTGTACTTCAGCTGTCGGCAGATTCTTACCAAACTGCTTTTCAATCTGAATCTCAATCGGCATGCCATGGCAATCCCAGCCTGGAACGTAGGCAGAGTCAAAGCCCATTAACCAGCGGGACTTCACGATCATGTCCTTGAGGATCTTGTTTACCGCATGACCAATATGAATATCACCGTTTGCATATGGGGGACCATCATGCAAGATGAACTTCGGTTGATTGGCATGTGCTGCACGAATCTTTTCGTACAGTTTATTTTTCTGCCACTGAGCAACCCATTGTGGTTCACGTTTCGGTAGATCTCCCCGCATCGGAAACGATGTTTCTAGAAGATTAACGGGATAAGAATTTTCTTTTTCAGACATAAGATTTTTTCTGGAAATAATTTCTGGCATGCGCTGCATCAGATGCAATCGCTTTGGTAAGTGTATCGAGGTCAGAGTACTTCGCCTCATCACGGATTTTTTCTAAGAGTTCTACAGTAATAATTTTTCCGTAGACATCGGCGTTGTAATCAAAGATATGAGTCTCAAGTAATACGCGACCTTCATCTTCTACCGTTGGTCTCACGCCGAGACTGGCTACAGCAGGGAGTGGCTTATCTCCAAGCCCTAGGACTTGTGCAGTAAAAATTCCAGAGCAAGCAGGCTTACGATGATGCAGGTGATTAGCAACAGCGAGATTCAATGTCGGGAATCCTAAGGTACGCCCCAGCTTTTGCCCATGAATGACATGACCGGAGATGCCGTAAGGACGACCTAGTAATTTATTGGCTTGATCCATATCTCCATGAGCCAAGGCATTGCGTAGTGCAGAGCTAGAAATTCTTTCACCATCTTCTTGCACGGTATGAATACTAGAAACTTCAAAACCCAATTGTTCACCAGCTGCTTTCAGACTTGCAAAGTTGCCAGCGCGTTTTGCGCCATAGCAAAAATCATCACCAATCAAAATCCACTTGGCATTGAGTCGCTTGACAATAATTTCAGAAACAAATTCTGCGGGAGTCAGGCGAGCAAACGCCGAATTAAAGTGCTCCACCACTACGCGATCGATACCCATGTTGGCAAAGGCGGCAAGCTTGTCACGTAAATTCAGAATTCGCGGCGGCGCTTGTTCAGGAGAAAAGAATTCTTTAGGGTGCGGCTCGAAAGTCATGACGCAGCTAACTAAACCGCGTTCTTGCGCGCCATCCTTCAGCTGCTTGAGCAGGGCGTGATGACCCCTGTGCACGCCATCGAAATTACCAATGGTTAAGGCACAAGCCGGTCCTGCAGAAAACTGGGTGGGGCCGCGGAATACGTTCACTAAATCACTTTCAGGGTCGCTTTCGGGGTAACCATCAATTATATTGTGGGCATGCCATCTATCGTCACCTTAATCTCAGGCCGCGGATCTAATTTCGAGGCCATCTTCAAAACAGCCCAAAAAGAGCAATGGCCGGTCAATTTTGCCGGGGTCATTGCCAACCACTCTGCTGCTAAGGGCCTTGATTTTGCTCGCTCTCAGGGTATTCCGGCCTTTGCCATTGAGCATCGCGAGCACGCTACTCGAGAGTCTTTTGATGCCGCTCTCATGGCGAAAATCGATGAATTAGGGGCTGATTTAGTGGTTCTGGCTGGTTTTATGAGAATTTTGACCCCAGGCTTTATTCGCCATTTTGAGGGTCGTCTGATCAATATTCACCCAGCATTGCTGCCAGCTTTCCCGGGATTACATACCCATGAACGGGCTTTGGAGGCTGGGGTGGCTGAACATGGCGCTAGCGTGCATTTTGTTACTGAGGGGGTGGATGAGGGGCCTATCATATGCCAAGCCTCAGTTCCAGTACTTTCTGGTGACGATGCGGATAGCTTGGCAGCGCGAGTTTTGGCTGCTGAGCATCAGATTTACCCGCGGGCCGTAAAATGGTTCCTAGATGGACGATTGCGAATAGAAGGTAATCAAGTTCAGGTTCAACCACCGGAGTCGCAATTAATAAAATTATGAGTAAAGAACGTTCATCCCGCGCAGCTAGCGCTGGCAGTAAATCTGGATCAAGATCTGGATCGCGCTTAGGTCCACAGAAAAGTTATGCCGCTAAATCCAAAGATCCATTGCGTCGCCCAGAGCGTCGCAATGCGAGTGGCAACATCATTGCGCCAGAAGGTCAAAAAAACTTTTCTAATGCGAAGGCTTTGCCTCAGCATGCAATTCATTTGGAGCGTTTGCTTCCGGAGCTACTCAATTTCGAGCAACCAGCTGATCGTGTAGTGAGTCGCTATTTCCGCTCTGAGCCGCAGCTAGGTAATCGTGATCGCGCCCTGATTGCCGAGAGTGCTTTTGCCATCTTGCGTCGCAAGAATGAGTTCTCACAATTTGCCTCCAGTGGTGAGGGATCACAGGCTAGACGCTTAGCCCTATTGGGTTTGCTGTCCGCTCTCTCTGAGGGCGGTCTGGGCTCTGCTAACCGTGCAGAGAGCGCCATTGCCGACTTAGCTCATGTGTTGAAGACGGGTGAGTACGAGTGGTTGCAGCGTTTTGCGACAGTCGATCCATCAGCACTGAATCCACTAGTTCGAAATAATTTGCCTGAATGGCTTTGGGATGCGTTTGGAAAATATCCCGGCGAAGAATCACGTGAAGCACTGGCTAAATCACTGATGCATCCGGCCCTTTTGGATTTACGCGCCAACACCATGAAGACGACTCGCGAGCAATTGCTTGCAGAGATGAATGCCTTAGGTGGTCGCTATCAAGCTATTCCAACTCCGTATGCACCTGATGGTGTTCGCATTATGGGTAAGCCCGCTTTGCAAAATACCGTCAGCTTTAAGACGGGAATGTTTGAGGTTCAAGACGAAGGTAGTCAGCTATTAGCTTACCTACTCGCCCCCAAGCGTGGCGAGATGGTGGTGGACTTTTGTGCTGGCGCCGGCGGCAAGACTTTGGCAATTGGGGCAATCATGCGCTCCACAGGCCGTTTGTATGCCCTGGACACATCTGAGCGTCGCTTAGCCAATTTAAAGCCTAGACAAGCCCGTAGTGGCCTTTCTAATGTGCATCCTGTCTGGATTGATAGTGAGAATGACTCCAAGATCAAGCGCTTGGCTGGGAAGATTGATCGCGTCCTGGTAGATGCTCCTTGTAGCGGCATGGGTACATTGCGGCGCAATCCGGACCTCAAATGGCGCCAAACCCCTGAAGGTGTTTTGGAGCTCAATCAAAAGCAGATGAATATTTTGGCCTCTGCAAGTCGTTTGCTGAAACCAGGCGGCCGCTTGGTTTATGCCACCTGCAGCCTGTTGCCACAAGAAAACCAGCAAATCGCAGAGGATTTCTTAGCAAAGCATCCTAATTTTGAGCTTGTTCCTGCAGCTGAAGTTCTTAAGCCATTGTTTCCAAAGGATAAAATGCCTTTGGGTTGTAGTCCTGATAATCCTTGGTGGCAGTTATGGCCGCATATTCATGGGACAGATGGCTTCTTTGGAGCTGTTTTTCAGAAAAAAGCAGCTGTTTCTGCAGTAACTGTCGATAAAGATGACGAAAAGCCGGTAAAAGTCAAAAGCAAGAAAGCTGATAAAGAACTAAAATAGTGTTTTAGACCTCACTGGGACACCCTTTTGAACACAGCTTCTGGTTTTGACTTATTCCTGAATTGGCTTTCCCATGGTTATTTAAATTGGGCTTGGTGGCAAATCCTTGTTTTTACTTTGCTTGCTACCCACATCACCATTGCTGCGGTGACTATTTTCCTGCATCGCTGTCAAGCGCACCGTGCTCTGGAATTGCACCCCATGGTGTCCCACTTTTTCCGTTTTTGGCTTTGGCTCACAACCGGCATGGTGACCAAAGAATGGGCGGCTATTCATCGCAAACACCATGCCAAGTGCGAGACTGTTGACGATCCGCATAGCCCACAAGTTCTGGGTATTCATACTGTGCTTTCTCGTGGTGCTGAGTTATACAAAAACGAGTCTCGCAATCAAGAGACCTTAGATAAGTTCGGTCATGGCACTCCGGATGATTGGCTTGAGCGCAATATTTATGCGAAGTATTCATGGCAGGGCGTAGCCTTGATGTTGATTATCGACGTGCTCTTATTTGGCGCAATTGGCTTGACTGTGTGGGCAGTACAGATGTTGTGGATTCCCATTACTGCCGCTGGAGTTATTAATGGTATCGGGCACTTCTGGGGTTACCGTAATTACGATTGCGAAGATGCCTCAAGAAACATTTTGCCTTGGGGTATTTTGATTGGTGGTGAAGAGTTGCATAACAACCACCATACCTTTGCCACAAGCGCTAAGCTTTCCAGTAAGTGGTATGAGTTTGACATTGGTTGGATGTACATTCAGATCATGAGTGCTGTTGGCTTAGCAAAAGTCAAAAAGATTTCTCCAAAGCCAGTGCTGAGCGACTTACGTCCTGCAGATCAAGGCACACTCGAAGCCATCATTGCCAACCGTTATGAAATTATGGCCCGCTACAGCAAGACCTTGAGCGCCTTCTTCAGTAACGAAGTACAGCACATGCAGGTATTAGCGACTCATTTAAAAGATGCGCGCACTTGGTTGGGTAAAGATGAGTCTCGTTTAACTGCAGAAGAAAAAATGAAGCTTGAAGAGTTAATGGCAACTAATGCGCAGCTACGAAAGATGATTGAGATGCGTCGTGACTTACAGGCCATCTGGGGCCGATCTAACGCTACAGGTGACCAGTTGCTGACTCAGTTGCATGTTTGGTGTCAGCATGCTGAAGAGAGTGGTTTGTCGAGTTTGCGTGACTTCTCTTTGAGATTGCGTCGCTACGCTTAAACAAATTGAAGACAATAAAAAACCCGCTGTTGTAGCGGGTTTTTTATTTGCTGAAATAAATATCTAGTAGATAAATTACTTAAGCTTGGTTTCTTTGTAAGCAACATGCTTGCGAATAGTTGGATCAAACTTCATGATCTCCATTTTCTCAGGCTTTGTACGCTTGTTTTTTGAAGTTGTATAGAAGTGACCGGTACCAGCTGATGACTCTAACTTGATTTTTTCTCTGCCGCCTTTAGCCATTTGTGCGCTCCTTAAATTTCGCCACGTGCACGAAGATCAGACAACACAGCATCGATGCCGTTTTTGTCGATAACGCGCAAACCAGCATTGGTTAAGCGCAAGCTAATCCAGCGGTTTTCAGATTCAACCCAAAAGCGACGATTTTGCAAATTCGGCAAAAAGCGACGCTTCGTTTTATTGTTTGCATGGGATACATTGTTGCCAACCATCGGCTTCTTCCCAGTGACTTGGCAAACTTTTGCCATGACATAACTCCATTAATT
>JBEGUE010000061.1:0-4590 GCA_041179045.1 Pseudomonadota bacterium | reverse complement strand
CGGTCATTTTTCCTGCAAAAGTAACATCTAACTGCATGCCATCATTGCCCTCAAGGACCTGAACGCCTTCCTTTTGTTCAGGCAGCGTACTTTGTACAGCGAACATATCTTTAGGCCAATCCACCCTGAGTTGCGCTGACATTGGCAGGTAGCCATCAAAATATCGTCTCATCAGTGGGCCTGCATTGAGTTGATAAGTTGAATCTGCGATCTTATCCAAGGCCCGGGATCTTAAATCAATGCACACGGTAGCGCCGCGCTCAACATCCGACAAGGTCACTTGATTGCCCTTGATTTCAGCAGAGGCTATCTTGCTCATACTTTTTACTGCAATTGCTTGAACTCTTTCAGGATTAAAAACAATCACTACCTTCCGAATGGGATCGAGCTGAATATGACAGGTTGCAATGTCAACACTGCCGTTCTCTAAGCTTAATGGGGTAATTTTTACCCTAGACTGAAATGAATAGGCGCCTGGGTCTGGGCGCTCTTTTAAGAATTTAATTTCACCCTCTGAGGCGATATCAGAAAACTCCAGCGCGGCAACTGGTATAGCCATTAGACATAAACCAAGCCATAGCCCAGTCAATATTGAAGTGCGCGGAAAATTCATCCTACAGATTATTTAGGAGGTCTATGCATTGCACAGATCTTATTACCAGCAGGGTCTCTTAACCACGCTATGTAAATAGTGCCGGCTACGCCCTCGCGGTAACCTGGATCGCCCTCGCAAGAGCTACCGCCATGCGCCACACCAATAGCATGAAACGCATCTACATCAGCCATGGATTTAGCGGCAAAGCCAATCGTCCCCCCATTGGCATGAGTTGCTTCCTTGCCATCAATAGGCTTAGTAATCGCGAAGACACCACCGGGGCCACGATAAAAATATTTATCATGACTGAAGCTACCTGGCTTAACTCCTAGCGCCCCTAGGGCTGCATCATAAAAGTCTCTTGAGACTTCCAAATCATTTGCGCCCAACATAATGTGACTAAACATGGCTTTCCTTATTTAAGTATTTACAGCAATAATGAATTTGCTGGCAGATTAATTAATAGCCTCTGTCAGAGGCAATCGGGTTACGGTATTGCGAATAAATTGCTTCTCATAATGGCGGTTGCGCCTAGCCTTTTTTGCCGTCGAGCGTTGACCCCTACGCTTATCACAGACAATATTGTCGAGTTGACTCAAATCATCTAGATCTTGTATTTGATTAGGTGAGTTGCGACGAGGCATAAATAAGCGAATAAATTAATAAAAGTGGATCTTGTTGACATTAAATCATGTAAATTAAATACCTGTTTGAGGGGCAATTTAAGCCCTCCATGAATATTCAGACTCAAGCCTTTGTTCATGAAAAATTACGGGGGGAAGCCTTGATAAACAGACATTCAACCATAGCCCGTGGAATACATTGGTTTACTGCATGCTGCATCCTTGTTCTGGCAATTTTGGGCTTTTGGATGACAGAAAGAGCGGCTGCTAATTTATGGGACAACCTCACTAATACGCTTTATGAGTGGCACAAATTAATCGGTTTTACAGTTCTATTGGTGACTATTTTGAGGTTTGCTCTCAAAATGAACTCAAAAACCCCTGCTTACCCAAATAGCATCTCCCCTTTTGCAATCAAAGTTGCATCGTTAGTGCATTACACGCTTTATGGATTATTGTTGATCGTACCCCTGCTGGGCTGGGCAGGTGTTACTGCGTATCCAGCATTGATTACGGTCGGAGGCTACTCACTACCGGCAATGCCAGGTATTCCCAAAAACGAGGCTATTGCTAAGCAGCTCTTCCAAATTCATGGTTTGCTGGCAATGACGCTCTTAGCAATAGCACTATTGCATGTGATGGCTGCCCTCAATCACCTCATCATCAAACGAGATGAAATTTTTCAGAGAATCTGGTTTGCAGATAAAAAATAGGAGCGGTTTAATTTACCGCGATTTGATTTATTTCTGAGTTCTATATCTCAAACAAATGACCACTTTTTTCCGCCTTCACACGAAGATATTGATCATTATGTTTATTCGAGGGATAAATGTGAGGAACCCTCTCGGATACTTCAATGCCACACTTTTGTAATGAATCTACTTTGGCAGGATTATTTGTCATGAGCCGAACTTGATGGACGCCAAGCAGCTGGAGCATTTGAGCAGCCGGAAGATAGTTACGCTCATCTGCATCAAACCCAAGTTGGAGATTGGCATCTACAGTGTCGAATCCTGAATCTTGAAGTTGATAAGCTCGGAGTTTATTGATAAGGCCAATTCCACGCCCCTCTTGCGCAAGATATAAAAGAATGCCGCTACCTGACTTGGACATTTCTGAAATTGCGCCCCTGAGCTGACTTCCACAATCACAGCGCAAGGACCCTACTAGATCACCCGTAAAACATTCTGAGTGCAAACGCACTAATACTGGTTTGAGTGGATCAATCTTGCCGATGATGATTGCGAGATGTTCGATACCGCCATCTCGAGGACGAAAAGCAATCACTTGAGCATCTTCAGCATTCTCTAACGGTACGCGAGCCTGACTCACTTGCGTCAGTGAATTAGCTGCATTTTTCATGTAGTCATCAATCAAAGATGCCTTGACCGTTGGAATATCAGTCAAGGGTAAGTCTTTGATCACTACAGCAGCAGGTAGTAATCTCGATAATTTAGCGAGCGTAATACAGGAGACCTCTAAGGTATTGGCATCTCTGATGATGAGGTCATCTAAATTTGGAGGCCTCATGAGTGCAGACAGTGGATTTGCTAAGAACTCAACGAGTTCAATAGATAGGCTCTCTGCGCTAGTTAAAAAACTAATTGGTCTATCTGATTTATCGATACCCAGAACATTTAATCGGGTGCCAGTGAGAACTAAACCTAGCGGCGAGGAGTCAAACTGAGATAGTAATTTGAAGTTATCAGCATTTAAGGCATCTACTGCCAACATCACAATACTGCTACCAGAATTCTCAAGACGAACCATCCCGCCCCTACGGAGCTCTGAAATGACTCGATCGACTTCTATCAGGGGGTCAAGCATTAACATGATGTGAGTATTGAAAATTGTGAACAAACTAATTATTGCACCTTATGGTAAATTAGTTTTACCGCCTTTCGCCACCTTAAAAAAGCTTCTTTGTGACCATCCTAGAGCCAAATTCTCAAGATAAAAAAGTAGAGCTCGATACCGAGGCGATTCAGCAGTGGCCCACCTTTTTGAACCAATTTTTTTCGCCTCAAATACTCACAAATTCGCCACTCAAAGCCGTTTTTGATCCCATCAGAATATCCACGATTGACTCAATGATGGTGGTGGGTCAGCTGGGACAAACCATGGATGGGCGTATTGCTACCGTGACCGGTCAGTCCAGATACATTAACGGCCAATCTGGCCTGGTTCACCTTCATCAGCTAAGAGCGCTCGTCGATGCAGTTGTGGTTGGAGTCGGGACCGTTTTGGCGGATGATCCACAGCTCAACGTAAGACTTGTTGAGGGAAAAAATCCAGCGCGCGTTGTTATTGATCCCAGGGGGAGGCTAGATCCAAAAGCACGTATTTGGGGAGATGATGGCGTTCAGAGATTATGGGTCGTTTCTGATGAGCTCGATTTAGAAGCGCCCAAAGGAATAAAGATCATTGCGCTACCTCTGATCGAGGGAGATTTTGCGCCATCGATGATCCTAAAAAGTTTGAGATCAGAAGGACTCGAGAGAGTGTTAATTGAGGGTGGCGCAGAAACCATTTCTCGTTTTTTGCAAGCAAATTGCTTAGATCGTCTTCACATCATTGTTGCCCCAATTATTATGGGCTCTGGGAGAGCCAGCTTTAATTTAAAAGCCATTGAACATATGGATCAAGCATCACGGCTAGAGGTACAGACCCATTTACTGGGTAGCGATGTACTGTTTGACTGTGATCTCAGCTCATCACGTATCAAGTTAAATTAATTAGCAATCTAACTAATGAGTTTCATAAGCTTTAATAACATTTGCAAATATTTCTGCAGATTCTGACCAGCTAGGTAATTTTTCAGCAGCCTCTTTTGCGCCTAAAGATAATTGCTCTCGTCGATTTGGATCACTCATCACCAGTTTCAACGCTGCCGTGAGACTGGCGACATCTCCTGGAGGAGTCAGTATTCCAGCAGAGTTTGGGACGGTCTGACTGATTGCACCACCACTAGTTCCGACGACTGGAAGCCCATGTGACAGGGCTTCTGCATATGCCATACCGTAGCCCTCAAATAAAGAGGCGAGCACGAATCCATCAGCCCCTCGGTAAAGAGAATCTAGGTGCACACTATCGATAAGGCCATGAATACGAATTCGGTCTTGCAAATGAAAATGCGCGATATTGTTAAGCAAATCAGAATAGGCTTTCACATCACGAGTGTTATCACCAACAATAGATAAACTCCATGGCATTTCATGTAAGGGCGCAAGGGCTTCGATCAAGATATCAAAGGCTTTGCGTGGAATGATACTTCCGACAGAGAGCCACTTAAACTCGTTTTGACTTGTAAACTGATTCCTCGCTTGATGCAAGGGAGCAGATACCGGATTCGCTCCTGGAATGACGATAGTG
>JBEGUE010000060.1:0-2816 GCA_041179045.1 Pseudomonadota bacterium | reverse complement strand
GATTTTGATAAAAGATATCAAGTAGGCGAAGCTTTTCAGTAATGACATGCTGAGCAAAATAATCTACGTCAACTGTGTACAAGCTGATAGCCTTTTTCCAAGCATTTTGTTTATCACTCTTGCTTTTCTTCGCTTTGTCTTGCTCGGTGAGGCCTTGAGGATGGCCGCCTAGTACACCCACACGGTGATGAGCTGCTGCTAGGCCATAAAAATAGGCGCGATCACTAGGTTGGGTGACGATCGCTAGATCGTAACGTTGAAAGATTTTAAAAAATAAAGTGAGATATTCCCCAAGTTTGGGACGATCTGACGTTTCAATTATCTGGGTAATATCGGGATTGCCTTTGAGCATCTCAAGCTTGCCACGGTAGCCCAAAAAGTGAAACTCCGCATCAGGCCACAGTTCACGAGCTTGTGAAATGAGCGGCGTAGTGACAAGGACATCCCCGATTTGGCGAGTTGCGATAAATAAAACTTTTTTAGGTTTTAGTGCTGAGAATGCAGTCATGGGGTTAATGTAACTTAATCCTATTGAGCTTTAGCCAGAATTTTTTCGCGGACGCGACGGGCATTTTCTGCTGCATTGGATTGGTCGTTAACGCGGTGATAAAGGTGCAGCACTTCAGTAGCCCAAGATCCAGATTTACGAATCAAACCCATATTTTGAAGTCTGAAAACAAAATCAGCATCCTCGTGTCCCCAGCCCGTCATGGTTTCATCAAAGCCACTAATAGCTAAGGCATCAGTCTTCCAGCAGGCCATGTTGCAGCCTTTGATGCGACGCCAGACAAATTTTTTGTAGTTGCGCCAAGAGCCATCGCCCAACTTGATTTTGAGGGGCCAATACTTATTGATGCCGCCAGATAGCCTATAGCTTAATAAGTTGTTAGTGAATTTCTTGAAATCCCAGTATGACCATGCAAGTAACTGCTTGCTGAGTTCGTCGTTCAGTAAGACGCGGCTACCCGTCACTAGATGGTTTATCTCAGACAGTGCACGATGCCGTGCAATAAAGTCTGGCTGAACAATACAATCACCGTCAAGAAATATTAAATATTCACCAGCAGATACTTCGATCGCTTGATTCAGAATACGGGTCTTGCGAAATCCCTGATCTTCTTGCCAAAGATGAGTGATTTTTACTGGGAAATGTTTCTGGCTTGCTTCTATGAAATCTTTGGTGTCTGTAGTTGAACCATCATCGGCAATGATGACCTCAAAATCTAAATTTGTTTGAGTGCTAAGTGACTCAAGACAGAGTTTGAGAGCTTGCGGCCAGTTGTAGGTCGCTAGAAGAACGGAGATCATTTGCTGAGAGATTGATTGGATTTTGCTTCTTGGTGTAATTGCCATAACTTCATGTAGCGATAGTAGGTTCCTTGCCCATTCGAGATCGCCAATGCAAAACCTTGAGGGCCATCTAAGAAACCAAGGCGTATGAAGTAGGTGCGAGTAAAAGCCCAAATACCGTGAAGTACTGCAGTTAATGGGCTACTCTTTTTGCCTTTAGAAAAGGCCTGCTCTGCTGAGGCGGTTGAATAACGATCCAGTTTCTGGAGTACTTGTGAGTAGTTCATGAAGCTGAAATGCAGCATCGGATTCTCAAACTTTGCTACTTGCCCATTCGGAATCAGTCTTTCATGAACCAAGTCATCCGAGAAGCGGGCAGTGCCACGCTTAAATAATCGATCCACATAATCGGGGCTCCACCCAGAATGACGAATAAAACGACCGCAATACCAAGATAGACGTGGAATAGCAAAACAGTCAATATGGGCTGAGTGATGTATAGCTGTCAGAATTTCACTTCTGAGGGCTGGTGTCAGGCGCTCATCAGCATCTAGAGAAAGAACCCATTCGGATGTTGCTAAGTCCAGTGCACGGTTCTTTTGGGGCCCAAATCCAGGCCAATCTGCCGGCTGGCTAATGACAGCCCCATAGTTTTTAGCAATCTCCAGGGTGCTATCAGTGCTATTGGTATCAACCACCACGACTTGCTGGGCAATCCCCTCTAGGGAGGCCAAACAGTCAGCCAAATTGGCCTCTTCATTGCGAGTGATGAGTATGACGGATAAGGTGGGCATAATTCATTATATGAATGCTCAAGACCGGACCGCCCTAAATCGCTTAATTCAGTACCTCAAGCCCCATATTGGCTTAATTATTGGCTCTTTATTGGCCATGGCCCTGGTTGCTGGCGCTGAAACCTCTATTCCAGCCCTCATGAAGCCTTTGCTTGACCGTGGCTTCACCGGTCAGATGGATCAAAAACTCTGGTTGGTGCCAGTTTTCTTGGTCGGATTAGCTTTCGTGCGAGGAATGGCGCAATTTTTGTCCAGTTATCTTTTAAATCGCGTTATCAATGCTGTTTTGCTGAAGATGCGCATGCAGATGTTTAAGGCATTACTGCATTCAAGCACTACATTCTTCCAAAAGAACTCAGCATCTAGCTTAATTAATGCAGTAGTTTTTGAGGTAAATAATGCCCTCTCGATTATGGGTGGCATGTTGATTAGTTTAGTGCGTGATTCTCTTACTGTAATTGGATTGATTGGTTACTTGATTTATCTCAATTGGCAGCTGACATTGGTAGTGCTGATGATTTTCCCAATCATTGCTTTCATTATTGGAAAGATTAATAAACGCTTGCGCTCACTGAATCGTGAGCAGCAAACAATGACTAGTGAGCTTGCTTACATTGTTGAAGAGTCAGCTGCTGGGTACAAGATTGTGAAGGTCCATGGTGCTGAAGAGTACGAGATGGGTCGCTTTATGGAAAAAGCGGATCGCCTTCGTCAATTTGCCTTGAAATCAGC